>JAZLEF010000056.1:0-6333 GCA_045615125.1 Bacteroidales bacterium | reverse complement strand
ACAGTGAAAAACACTGCGATGATTGTATAAGAGTCGCTCTTATCAAATCGGTTTTTTAAAGGGTTTTCCGAGACCTTGTTCATATTTTTAAATTTATTGTCTAATGTCTAACGTCAAAAGACTTTGTTAATTTTCAATTTTCAACTTTCAGTTTTTAGTTTCAAATGTTTGGCCACACAAAGTGTGAATTTATAGATTCTCCTCCGTCCACGATGATGCTTTGTCCGGTGCAGAATGTGTTTGTCACCGTCAGGAAATACGCCCATTGAGCTATTTCTTTTGATGTCGCCCATCGTTTGAGTGGCGTCTGCTGCATAATCTCGTTCCATAATTTTTCATCGTTGACTACGCAGTCGTTGAGCGGTGTCAGCACTCCGCCTGGGTCGAGGCTGTTGCATGTCGCGCCGCATGCCGCCACGCGCAGAGCCACGGTTTTCGTGTATGCTATCACGCCGCCTTTGCTGGCGCAATATTCTGGGAATTCAGAACCGGTATGTCCGCTTGCGGAACCGATGTTCAAGATGGAACGAATGTGTTTCTGTATTCCGTATTTTTCCGTCACCTTAATCAACGCCTTGAGGTTGATGTCGATGTCGTTTTCATTCTGAGTGCCGGCGTTGTTAATCAAAATCTCAACCTCGTCAATCTCAGGAAGAGATTTATAATCGCTAATATCACATTGATGATGAAAATATCTGCTGTGGAATATCGACGGCTCTTGTCGGTCAATTCCAACGACGCAGTGTCCCATCTCAAGGAAATGTTCAGCGATAGCTTTCCCAATACCCTGCGATGTTCCGGTAATCAGCACTTTAATATTTTCATTCATAATAATAAACCTTGAAAAAGATTGACGTGCAAAGATAGAATATTTTTTTCAATTAGGAGTTAGGTATTAGGAGTTAGGAGTGATTTGTTGAGGGGCTTCTTAAAAAATAATTTTCGGTTTTTCGTTTTCTGTTTTCAACAGAGTCTGCACTCTAGGCTAAAAAAACTTTAGTCCTTAGTCTTTTGTCTTTCGACTTTTGTCTTTTTAGGGCGTTCCGCTTCGCGTCAGGCCAATAGCCTTAGTCGAAAAATAATTTCAACTTTCAGTTTTTAACTTTCAATTTTCTTATCTTTGTAAGATAAAAAGAGGTGAGAACGCTTGAATTAAACAGTGATGAAATTTTTAAAATTGTTAATTGTACATTGTACATTGTTGATTATGTTTTTCTCTTGTGGAAATAAAAATTCCAACAACGAGAATCTTAAGATATTTAAATATAATGAGTCGGCGGGTATCTTGACATTAGACCCGATTTATGCCAAGGACCTTCCTCATATCTGGGCGTGTAACCAGATATTCAACGGACTTGTCACTTTTGACGATGAGATGAACGTAGTGCCAGCAATAGCGAAATCATGGAACATCAGCGACGACGGAATGACATATACATTCATTTTGAGAGACGATGTCTATTTCCATGAAGACGAATGTTTTGAAAAGACAACAGACGTTGTGCAAGATGTCTCAGCCTCTCGACGTGTTGTCGCTCAGGACTTCGTATATTCTTTCAATAGAGTTTTGGATAGAAGGTTGAATTCTTCTGGCAGCTGGATTTTTTCTAATGTGTATGCCTTCACCGCAATCAACGACACCGTTTTAGAGATAAAATTGTCACAGCCTTTTCCAGCGTTTTTAGGAATATTGTCGATGACGTATGCTTCTGTGGTTCCTCATGAAGCCGTCGAATTTTATGGAACGGAATTCGGTCGACATCCTGTTGGAACAGGACCTTTTAAATATCAATATTGGAAAGAAGGCGTGAAGCTGGTGTTCAGGAAGAATCCGAATTATTTTGAGATTGAAGAGACTACAAGACTACAAGACAACAAGACTACAAGTGATTTTGACTCAGTAACTCAGCAACTCAGTAACTCAGCAACTCATAGACTTCCATATTTAGATGCGATTTCAATAAGTTCCATCGTTGACAAGCAAGTAGCTTTCATGGAGTTTATAAAAGGAAAGTTTCACTTCATGTCGGGAATTGACGCCAGATATAAAGACGAATTGTTGACGCGAGACGGACAACTTCGTTCTGAATATGAAGATGAAATTTATTTGATAAGAGAACCATATCTGAATACAGAATATCTTGCCTTCTTCCTCGGTGATGAAGACACTTTGGGAAAAGACAGAAGCTTGGCGTTACGACAAGCCGTCAGCTATTCCATCGACAGAGAGAAGATGTTGCGATATCTCCGTAACGGTATAGGAACTCCAGGAAATAATGGAATCATTCCAGCGGGATTGCCAGGATATGAAGACTACAAGACTACAAGACAACAAGACCACAAGCTTGTTGACTCGTTGTCTTGTGGTCTTGTTGACTTAAACATCGGTTATCCTTACAATCCTAAAAAAGCTGAGCAGTTGTTGAAAGATAATGGTTTGATAGGTTATGAATTAAAGTTATATACGACACAGGATTATATAGACATCGCTAAGTTTGTGCAGTCGGCATTGACCGAGATTGGCTTGAACTGCAAGGTGGAGGAGATGATGCCGGCAGCGTTGAGAGAGAAGCGTGCTAATGGAAATCTGCCTTTCTTCCGTTCTTCATGGGTGGCAGACTATCCAGATGCAGAGAATTACCTCTCATTGTTCACGACGAACAACTTCACTCCTCAAGGACCGAACTACACACATTATTCTAATGAGAAATTCGATGAGCTTTATCAGAAATCATTGACATGCAACAATCTTGAAGAAAGAGCGAAGATATATCATGAGATGGACAGTCTGATGATGACAGAAGCGCCAGTCGTGATTTTATTCTATGATGAAGTATTAAGATTCGTTAACAAAAACGTAGAAGGACTTGGAAGCAATCCTACGAATATGCTTAATTTGAAGAAAGTGAGGATTAATTCATAATTCATAATTCATAATTCATAATTTTTTTTGTGAGGGATAATAAAATGAATGTATTGTAGTTATTTTTTTAGAGCTAATTTTAAACCAATTTATATGAAAACTGATAATGTAATAGTCGTTAAGACTAGATGTTTTGCTGTTAATTGTATTAGATTGTATCAATATCTATGCAAGGAAAAATCGGAGTATGTTATTTCAAAACAATTACTTAGAAGTGGAACATCTGTTGGGGCTAATGTAAAAGAAGCGATACGAGGACAGAGTTTTGCTGATTTTGGAACTAAGATGAATATTGCTCTTAAAGAAGCAAGTGAGACTGAATATTGGATTGAGATACTGATTGAATCTGGTTATTTGTCACAATTAGAATCTGAAAAGATATTGCATGATTGTAGGGAAATTATTAAATTATTAACATCGATAGTTAAAACCACATTTAGCAAGCAAAAAAAATAATTAAGCATTATGAATTATGCATTATGCATTGAAAAAAAATTATTATCTTTGCACACGTTTTTTAGAAGGTATAAAAAGATGATAAATATAACATTTCCAGATAAGTCAGTCAGACAATATGAAGCAGGTGTAACACCTCTCGATATTGCAAAGAGCATAAGCGAAGGCTTAGCTCGTAATGTGTTGTCAGCCAAAGTTAATGGCGTTATGTGGGATGCAATGCGTCCAGTTAATGAAGATGCAGAGATTCAGCTCTTCACTTGGAACGACCCAGAAGGAAAAGCCACAGTATGGCACTCATCAGCACACTTGATGGCTGAAGCTAACGAACAACTTTATACCGGCGTTAAATTTGGTATCGGACCAAGCATAGAAAACGGTTTCTATTATGACGTTGATTTCGGCGCAAATGTCATCACAGAAGAAGACCTCGCTAAAATCGAGAAACGCATGATGGAACTTGCTTCACAAAAACAAGCATTTGAACGCGTCGATGTCTCTAAAGCTGAAGCAATGGCTCACTTTACAGAAAAAGGCGACGAATATAAACAAGAACTCATCAGTGAGCTCGAAGACGGAACCATCACATATTATAAAACAGGAACCTTCACAGACTTATGTCGCGGACCTCATATCCCAGACACAAGCTGTATCAAAGCTATAAAATTATTATCTATAGCAGGCGCATACTGGCGCGGCGATGAGAAACGCAAACAACTCACTCGTATCTACGGTATCACATTCTTGAAGAAAAAAGAACTTGAAGAATATCTCGTTCTCCTTGAAGAAGCTAAGAAACGCGACCACCGTAAACTCGGTAAAGAACTTGAACTTTTCATGTTCAGCGAAATGGTAGGTAAAGGTCTTCCTATGTGGTTGCCTAAAGGTACAGCATTGCGTCTCCGCTTACAAGAATTCTTGACAAAGATTCAAAAACAATATGGTTATGAGCAAGTCATGACTCCTCATATCGGTAACAAACAACTTTATGAGACATCAGGTCACTGGGATCACTATGGTCACGACAGCTTCCAGCCAATCACAACACCTGAAGAAGGTGAGGTCTATTTGTTGAAACCTATGAACTGCCCTCATCACTGTATGATTTACAAATGGCAGCCTCGTTCATACAAAGACCTTCCATTACGTCTTGCAGAATTTGGTACAGTATATCGTTATGAACAAAGCGGCAAGCTCCACGGATTGACAGGCGTTCGTTGTTTCACACAAGACGACGCTCATATCTTCTGCCGTCCTGACCAAGTTAAAGACGAATTCATCCGCGTGATGGAAATCATCGAAATAATCTTCAAAGCATTGAAATTTGATAACTTCGAAGCACAGATTTCACTCCGCGACCCAAGCAATACAGAAAAATATGTAGGTACAGACGAAAACTGGGAAAGAGCAGAATCAGCTATCGTTGAGGCATGTAAGGAAAAAGGACTCCCTGCAGTAGTTGAATACGGTGAAGCAGCATTCTATGGTCCTAAGTTGGACTTCATGGTTAAAGATGCTCTCGGAAGAAGATGGCAACTCGGTACAATCCAAGTTGACTACAACTTGCCAGAACGTTTCGACCTTTCTTATATCGGTTCAGACAACGAAAGACATCGTCCTGTCATGGTTCACAGAGCACCATTCGGTTCAATGGAACGTTTCGTAGCAGTATTGTTAGAACATTGCGCTGGCGACTTCCCATTGTGGCTCACTCCAGATCAAGTGATGATTTTGCCTGTAAGTGAAAAATATCACGAATATGCAGAAAAACTCAACGAAATGTTGAAGAGAAATGAAATCCGTACATTGATCGATATGAGAAGCGAAAAGATAGGACGTAAGATCCGTGACGCTGAAATGAAGAAAGTACCTTATATGCTCATCGTTGGCGAAAAAGAAATGAACGAGACATCAGTATCAGTAAGAAAACATGGTCAAGGCGACCTCGGTTCAATGTCAGTTGATGAATTTATCGCAATGATTGAGAAACAAGTCAATGACGAACAAAACATAGGATAACATATAAAGATTGTATAATTAATATAGGAGACACAAATTATAGCACTACCTGTTAACAACGGAAGAGGTCCTCAAAGAGGACAGAGAAACGAAGATCCGCATCGTATCAACGAGAGAATAACATCACCAATGGTGAGAGTTGTAGGAGAAGGCGTTGACAATGAGATACACTCAATCAAAGATGCTTTGAGAATAGCAGATGAGATGGGACTTGATTTGGTTGAGATTTCACCTAATGCGAATCCACCTGTCTGTAAGTTGATGGATTATAAGAAGTTCCTTTTCGATCAAAAGAAGAAACAAAAGGAAATCAAGGCAAAGACAACAAAAGTTGTTATCAAAGAAATCCGTTTGGGACCACAAACAGATGACCATGATTTCGAATTTAAATTGAATCATGCCAAGAGATTCCTTGAGGACGGAGCAAAGGTTAAAGTTGACGTATTCTTCCATGGTCGTTCAATAGCTTACAAGGACCAAGGCGAGATTATCTTGTTGAAATTCGCTCAAGCATTGGCAGATTTCGGTAAGGTGGAATCAATGCCTAAGTTGGAAGGTAAGAGAATGCTCATGATGATAGCTCCTAAGAAATAAATAAATTAGACACTCATTTTAAAAAAAAGTATATTACAATGCCAAAAATGAAAACAAAATCCGCTGCCAAGAAACGTTTCAGAGTAACAGGCACCGGTTTAGTAAAGAGAAAGCACGCTTACAAAAGCCACATCTTAACAAAGAAGTCAGTAAAACGTAAACGTAACTTACGTCACGCTACTATTGTTGAGCCAGCTAATATGAAAGCTGTAAAAGAAATGCTTCTCATGTAATTATTAATAAAGATTGTTTAACTCTTGTTAGAGTAGGAAAGTTCTCGAAAGGGCGAGGCACTCTAACGGAATAAAAAGTAAAAAAATGCCAAGATCAGTTAACGCAGT
>JAZLEF010000055.1:0-22228 GCA_045615125.1 Bacteroidales bacterium | reverse complement strand
AGGAACGTAGAAGAATGTCTCCATTGCATCGAAGAATGAGTGGAAGCAATAAAGTTTGCCGCCTTCTTCAAAGTTAGGTTTTATTTTATCTATAAATTTACGTAATCCCATAATATTGATATTCGATTAGTTCATTTCTTTACGAAGCAATTCTAAACCTTCACGTATGATTTGTTGGATAGGTGTTTTCGATGGGTCGATGACTTCACACAATGCGAAATCTTCAGCATCGATTTCATAGATTCCAAGTTCTTCCATTTGGTCGATATCCTTGATGATACAAGCCTTGATGAGTTGCATTGGATAGATGTCGAATGGGAAAACTTTCTCGAAGTTACCTGTCATAATGAGTGGGCGGATACCACCGTTGAGGTTTGTATCGAGCACTTTGCTGCTCTTCTTGCACAATGATGCACCCATTGTATTTGTTGATGTAAACTTCTTGAAGTTAGGAGCTAACCATCCAAAGAGTTGATAATGGTCACCTTCTGGAATAACAGAAACTTGAGTGTCGTAGAATCCCAAAACGTTGTTGCCATTGATCTTTGTACCTGTCAAAACGTTACCGCTGATGATACGAACATTTTCTGATGAAATGTTGTTATATAAACCTGAGATATCAGCGCCGATGCGTGTTTGATAGTAAACAGGTTCTTTTACTTCTGAGCCTGTGAAAGCTATAACTCTCTTGCTGTCGTAGTTTCCTGTAAGGAAGAGGTTACCTATGCTGATGAGGTTTTGTGCGTAGCAGTACCAAACTGTTTCACCTTTGTTTATTGGTGACAAGACGTTGAGTTGAGTGCTTACGTTACCTGCAGGATGAGGTCCTTGGAATACGTTGACTGAGATATTCTTTGCTGAGAATTTCAATGAAGCGAGAGCTTGTTTTGTCTCTTCTGAATTAACGTTAAGATAAACTTGACCGTCTGTCAATTTAGCGAGAGCTTCAGCGCCTGCTTTAACTGCTTCCATTTGGTTTGCGATGATAAAGTTATTATCAGGAGCCATTGGAGCTGTATCAAACATTGATACTACGATGCATTTAGGTTTATCTTGAGCGTTAGCGATAGTAGAATAAGGACGTTGACGTAACATTGCCCATGTTCCACTTTGAATCATTTTTTCTATCACTTCATTGCGTGATAATTTTGAAGGGTCAGCTTTACCGAAGTCGATAGCTTCATATTTGCCGTCTGATTCTACGACGACTTTCAAGATGACGCGTTTTTCACCACGGACAACTTCTTTCACTTTACCTGATACAGGAGATGCGAAGAAAACGTCTTCGTTTTTTTTGTCGTGGAACAAAACGGTACCGACTTTTACTTCATCACCTTCTGCCACGTGCAATTTTGGTATTACACCGATAAAATCGTGAGGTTTGATGGCGAAAATCTGAGGTTCATAATTTCTTACCTCTTTTTTTGCTTCGCCAACAAGGTGAATATCAATACCTTTTTTAATTTTAATCATAATAAGTTGTTTATTTTTAAAAAAGTAAATATATACTTTAGATAATTATTTACAACTGTACTTTTAAAAACGACAAAAGGATGGCATCAAAAGATACCATCCGTTTTGAAATTTATCTTAAATTAGAGCATAATTCTCTTTGTTGACATAGCGTCTGCGATTTGTTCTTCTGTTAACAAACCTTGTTCTCTTACGAGATCCATAACGCCTCTGCCTGATTCGATAGCTTCTTTAGCAAGTTTTGTACATGGTTTGTAACCGATGACAGGAACTAAAGCTGTGATAACGCCAACGCTGTTTTCAACTAATTCTTTGCAACGTTTTTCGTTTGCTACGATACCGTCGATACAGAGTGTACGTAATACGTCGAAACCGTTTTGCATCAATTCGATTGATTCTAACAAAGCGTAAACCATAACTGGTTCCATAACGTTGAGTTCTAATTGAGCGTTGTTAGCACCTAACATGATGCAGTGGTCGTTACCCATAACGCGGTAGCAAAGTTGGTTAACTACTTCTGGGATAACTGGGTTAACTTTACCTGGCATGATTGATGAACCTGGTTGTAATGCTGGGAGGCTGATTTCGCCTAAACCGCAACGTGGACCTGAGCTCATTAAACGTAAGTCGTTACATACTTTACATAAGCTTGTACAGAGTGTTCTCAATGCGCTTGAGTAAACTAACATTGATGTAGCGTCTGATGTAGCTTGTACGAAGTCTTTAGCCAATTTGATGTCCCAACCTGTGATGTCGCGTAAAGCGCGGAGACATACTTCTCTATATTCTAATGTTGAACAGATACCTGTACCGATAGCTGTTGCACCCATGTTGCTATATAATAATTCTTTAGCTGCTTCAAGAAGATGTTCTTTTTCATTCTTCATTGATTGAGCGAAAGCGTTGAATGTAAGACCTAATGTCATAGGAACAGCGTCTTGGAGCTGTGTACGACCCATCTTGATGATGTTTTTGTATTCTTCAGCTTTCTTTTCTAAAGAAGCGATGAGCATATCCAAATGTTTAACCATTTCGAGGTGGTCAGCGTACATTGCTAAATGTACTGCGCATGGATAAGCGTCGTTTGTTGATTGTGAACCGTTAACATGGTCGTTAGGTGAACAGAATTCATATTGACCTGGTTCATGACCCATATATTCTAAAGCGACGTTAGCGATAACTTCGTTAGCATTCATGTTTGTTGAAGTACCAGCACCACCTTGGATAACGTCAACTGGGAATTGATCGTTGTATTTGCCAGCGATAACATCGTCACAAGCTTTTACGATACCTTCGTAAATTTCTTTGCTGATTTTGCCTGTTTCGTAGTTAGCAACTGCTGCAGCTTTTTTAATAACGCCTAAATACTTAACAATGTTTGGATAACGATTGATACCAATACCTGTGATTGGGAAGTTATCAATAGCTCTGAATGTTTGAACTCCATACTTGCATTCCATTGGAATCTCGAGTGCTCCAATGAGGTCGGATTCTGTACGTGTTTTTTGTGTTGCCATTTCTTTGAATTTTTATTTCTGTTCTGTGATTATTTATTTTTATATCGCCACTATAGCGATTTTAAAATCTAATTTTACTTTTTGTATACCTTATTTAAAGTTGTGCAAATATACTATATTTTTCTATTTTAGATATTTTTTTATCGATTTTTTTTGTACATTTTTACTTTTAAAAATAAGTATACTAACTTACTTGTTATCAAGAACTTCGTTCTCTTTGTTATATAACTTTTGTGTCAATATTGCCAATGATACTGCTAGATTTTCGTGTTTTATTATTATACCATCGGGAACCTCTAGATGTACAGGCGCAAAATTCCATATAACTTTGATTCCTGATTTAACCATAATATCGCACACTTCTTGAGCCGATTCTTTTGGCACTGTTATGATACCTATTTTTATATTGAATCGCTCGACTATGGTGGTGAGCTTATCAATATGAAGTATCGGCTTATTATTAACCTGCATTCCTACAAGTTCCACTGAAGCATCGAATCCAGCAACAATATTTAACTTATATTCAGCGAAGCCTTGGTAGCTCAGCAAGGTGCGGCCCAAACGTCCCGCACCTACCAATACTACTTCATCTAAATTATTGAATCCTAAAACATCCTCTATATCAGTTATCAACGACTCTATCTCGAACCCCATTCTTGGCTTACCCGATTGTCTGCTCACACATGCGAGGTCTTTTCTTACCTGCACATTATTGAGCTTCAAACTTTTTGCTATCACTGTTGAAGAGATATAATGACAATTCTCTTTTCTCTTCTCAAGCAAAAAATTATAATACAACGGCAACCGACTCAAGACCGTCTTGATAATCTTAACAGGTTCTGTTTGTGGATCTATCATTATTATTTTGTGTTTTCGTAAAGTTTAACTGAGTTGTAAATGGTCTTTTCTTTTGCTTCGTTACCAAATTTATCAACGTCAACGATATTACGAGGGCTGTGTGTGATACAGAGTGGTCCGTTGAGACAGCCGCCTTCGCAAGCCATACCTTCGAAGAAGTTGTCTGTAGCCTTACCAAATTTCAACTTTGTCAAATTAGCTCTACATTCATCAATACCGCTCATCACGATTGGTCTAAGTCCTTCAACGTTAAGATCCTTAGCTACATCTTGGAGACCTTGTACGATACCGCCTGACTTAGCAAAGATTCTTCCGTAGAATGAGCCGTGATCCAATTCTGTATCTTCACAATCTACAGTGTCTATACCACGTGCATCCAAGAATGCTTGTAATTCTTCAAATGACATTACGCAGTCGATAGCACCACCTGTCTTTTCCAATTTAAATTCAGCTTTCTTTGAAGCACATGGTCCAATAAATACACATTTTGCTGTAGGATCAGCATGTTTTATTAATCGTGCTGTCATAATCATTGGAGATACTGAGTGTGAGATAAGTGGCACTAATTCAGGGAAATTCTTTTCAATGAAAGCTACGTATGATGGGCAGCATGATGTTGTCATCAAACCTTTTTCTTTCCATTCTAATGCTTCATTATATAAAGTGATGTCAGCACCTAAAGCTGCTTCAACAACTTTATGGAAACCGAGTTTTTGAATTGCAGTAAACACCTGTGTTGGTCTGCCGAAACGACATTGACTTACAATAGCAGGAGCGATAACTGCGTATACATTATATTTAGTGTTATTTTCAGATTTCTTCAACATATCGATGATATCGAGAACGTATGATTTGTCTGTGATAGCACCGAAAGGACATTTATAAACACAAGCACCGCAAGAGATACACTTGTCGTTGTCAATCTTAGCTTTCTTGTTTTCATCAATGGTGATAGCCTTAACTTTACAACTTACCATACATGGACGATTCTGCATGATGATAGCTGTGTATGGACAAGCCTTTGCACATTTGCCGCATTCGATACATTTTTCTTTGTCAACAACTGCATGTTGATCAACGATAGAGATAGCTCCTTTTGGACATACATCCTGACAAGCGTGAACGATACATCCACGACATGCCGGTGTTACCATAACGCCTTGTGCTGGACATTCGTCACATGCTATGTCAATAACTTCAACTGGGTTTGGGTTGTTTCTATCACCACCCATCGCCAACTTGATTCTATCTTGGATAATAGTTCTTTCTTTGTAAACACAGCAACGAATCTGAGGTTTTGGACCTGGGCAAATAGCCTTAGGGATTTCATAATATGCCTCTTCCAAACCACCTTCGTATGCACGGCGGATAACTTCTTTCAAAACGTTGTACTTAATGATCTGAACGTTTGTGTCAAAAACTCTTTTGTTTGTACTCATATCTTTAAATTAAGCTTAATTTCTACAGTTTTTTCTCTGGTGCGTACCGCATTTTCCGCACTTCTGAATTGAGCAACAAATTTAGTATTAATTTTTTCTAAACCAATGTTTTTTTAAGATTTTTTTTAATCATAAAACAAGCCGCATAAAGAGTCACAAAGTCACATTATTATTGAAAGTTTTTGCCCCTTGAGTCTTGGTTATTTATATTTATAAGTCCTAAAAATTTCTATCTTTGCACTTCATAACAATGTAATTCTATGAAAAAGATTATTACTCTTCTAACATCAATATTTTTAATCATTTCATGCTCTTCTCCTAACAATAAAGTCAGTTCTCCTAACAAGAATATCTGTCTCTCTTTTAATATTGATGAAGACGGCTTCATGTCATATAATGTTAAAGTCAACGACAACATCTTCATCGACGATTCTCAATTAGGCTTCGAAGCAAAAGACGGACTTAACCTCAGCAATTCTTTTCAAATAACGAAGACTGTATTTTCTTCAAAAGACGAGACCTGGAAACAAATATGGGGCGAAAACAAAATCATTCGTAACCACTATAATGAAATGGCTGTCCATCTTGAAAATGAAGACAGCATATTCCTCACCGTACGCTTCCGTCTCTTTGACGATGGTCTTGGATTCCGCTACGAATACCGCGTCAAAGATACCGACAGAATAATCTTAACCGACGAGTTAACATCTTTCAACATAAAAGAAAACGGCACCTCATGGTCAATACCTGCGAGCTTCGAAACCTACGAATTATTATATCGCACACTGCCAATCAACGAAGTCGAGAATGCTAATACTCCGTTTACTTTTAAGACTACAAGACTACAAGACCACAAGACTACAAGTCAGCAGTCAGTGTCTGAGTCAATTTATGCCAGCATTCATGAAGCTGCATTGACAGATTTTCCTGAGATGACATTGGGACTTCGTTTGGCTAAAGGCGAAAGGCTAAAGGCTAAAGTCGAAAGCCAACAGTTCAAAGTTCAACTTGCGTCCTATCCTAACAGTAACATAAAAGCGATTTTTGAAAAAGACAATTTCATAACACCTTGGCGTACAATACAGATTTCAGATAAAGCAGTAGGTCTTATCAATTCATCTTTGATTTTAAATCTTAATGAGCCTTGCGTTTTGGAAGGTGATTTATCTTGGATTCGTCCTATGAAATATGTAGGAGTCTGGTGGGGGATGCACCTCGGCGTGGAGAGCTGGGTCATGGGCGACAGACACGGCGCGACGACAGAGAACGCAAGACGTTATATCGATTTCGCTGCCGACAACAACATCGACGCTGTTCTGTTTGAAGGATGGAACGAAGGATGGGACAGCTGGGGTGGCCGTCAGAACTTCGATTTCACCAAAGCATACGCCGATTTTGACATTGACGAGATTATGCGTTACGCAAAAGAAAAAAATATCGAAGTCATCGGCCACCACGAGACTGGAGGTAACATAATCAACTATGAAAATCAATTAGAAGAAGCATATCGCTGGACCAAAGAAAAAGGCATCAACTGCGTAAAAACAGGTTATGCCGGCGGTCTCCCCGACGGCCATAATCACCACGGACAATACAATGTTCGTCATTACAGGAAAGTCGTTGAGACAGCCGCAAGACATAAAATCACTCTCGACGTACACGAGCCTATCAAGGCCACGGGGATACGACGCACCTACCCTAACATGATGACACGCGAGGGTGCACGCGGCATGGAATGGAACGCATGGAGCGAGGGCAACCCGCCAGAACATCATGTCATGCTTCCTTTCACACGACTGCTCGCAGGACCGATGGACTACACACCTGGCACATTCGACATCTTATTCGACCATACTCGTAACTCGCCACAACGTAAGAAGTGGAACGACAACGACAAAGGCAACAGCCGTGTCAATACGACACTTGCAAAACAGCTCGCCAACTGGGTGATATTGTATTCGCCATTGCAGATGGCATCGGATATGATAGAACATTATGAGGGTCATCCGGCGTTTCAGTTTTTCCGCGACTTCAATCCCGACTGCGACTGGTCGGAGGCACTACAGGGTGAACCTGGAGAATATGTAGCGATCGTGCGCCGAGCCGGAGAGGATTTCTTTTTAGGAGCGGCTACGAACGGCGAGGCGCGTGAAATAGAGATTCCGTTGACGTTCTTAGAAAAAGGCAAACAATACGAAGCGACAATCTACGCCGACGGCGACGATGCTCATTGGGAAACGAATCCTACTTCATATAAAATAGAAAAGAAAACCGTATCACACAGCGACACCTTGTATATCATGATGGCAGCAGGAGGAGGATGTGCGGTAATCTTTGGTAGAGACGCGTCTCTACATGGATGATGTCTGTTGTCTCATCACAAGATGCCACATCTTATGTCCAAGGAAATCCTTGACGTTCATTCTCTCGAATCCCACTGATTTATAGAGACGCTCAGCATCAGGATTTTCAAAATCGACCAAGAGTCCGAGGTTTTTGCCATGTTCCTTGGATGCAATTTCTTTCAAGGCAAGTAGCAGCTGCTTTCCTATACCGAGTCCTCTGTATTGAGGCAATACTGCTATGCTATCAAGATAGACTTCCGTCGCATCTGTCTCGTCTTCAATATTGTGAACCTTTCCTGTACGGTCAAAAATATGTTTCAGAGTGACATCACGCAATTTGTACAAATCAGCGCCGTCGTATGCCACTGCAGCACCGGCTGTCATTCCATCTACTTCAGCCACAATAGTATTTTTATAACTATATTGCGAATTTTCAAAACTAGCTATTTCTTCAAGTACAGATTGATGATTATCGCCACAATAATGTCTAACACCCTCCTCGCCTATCGCCATAGCTACCACTTTTGCGATAAGAGGCGCATCGTCTTTAGTAGCTTTCCTTATGTTTAATTCATAATTCATAATGCACAATTCATAATTGAGTGTCAATCCATCACTTCAACATAAAAGCTCACAGGACGAAAGCCATCGTTACATGAAAGCATAGCAGAATGGGGATTCTTCATCCAGCCGTCGAAGAAATCGCCGCCACCTTCAGAAAGCTCTTTCACAAAAGGAAACAATGTTTCCCATGCGCTATCGCACAATCCTTCTGGTTTTTTAATATCTTCTACATAACACACCTGACCGAGATGCAAGTCGCAAGCATGCTCAATAGGGTTTTCGTATATTGTCATAAGGTCGTCGTAACGAGCCATTCGCATCACCGTGATTTTTATTTTTTTCATATGACAAAACTACAAAAAGAATAAAAGACGACAAATACATAATTCAAATTAATTTCTATATAATTCTATCATTATTCATTAAAAACTATTACTACCTTTGCATATTCAAGGACTGCTGTACGTTGTCCGTAATCTGTTGACCTTATAAAAACACCATCATGATAAAAAATATATTGTTAGTCGGAGCAGGAGGCGCATTAGGTAGCATTGCTCGCTACTTAATCACCTGTCTTTTTACACATTTTGCCATTTGCAGCGAATTAGCGACTCTATTAGTAAACATCATTGGTTCATTCATCATCGGTTTGCTTATCCCAGCATCCCAAAACACATTATATCTCCTTATGGCAGTAGGATTTTGCGGAGGTTTCACCACATTCTCCACATTTTCAGCACAAGCATTCCAAATGTTACAAAACGGCCAAAGATTATCTGCGATTGTTTATATTTTAGCGTCCGTGCTTATTTCAATAGCATTTGTATTCTTTGGAATTTATCTGTCGGAGAAGTATCTTAAATAATAAATTGCACTCATATTTTTGTCATAAAATTGTCTTATATGAAAAAATGCACTTTTATATTATTAGCGATATTATTGTCAACATTCAGCACTTACGCTCAGAAAAAGATTAAAGTAGCTTGTATCGGCAACAGTGTAACATACGGTTATAGTCATGAAAATCCAGATGTTACATCCTATCCTTCTCAATTAGCAATAATGTTAGGAGACGATTATGAAGTTGGCAATTTCGGAAAATCAGGAGCGACCTTGTTACGCAAAGGCCATCGTCCTTATAACGAACAAGAGGAATTCAAGAAAGCCATCGAGTTTGCCCCCGACATCGCCATAATACATTTGGGGCTCAACGACACCGACCCTCGTAACTGGAAATATTATAAAAAAAAATTCATCTCTGACTACGTCGCTCTCATTGAAGCTATTGAGAACGCCAATCCTAATGTCGATATTTTCATCTGTCGAATGACACCAATCTTCCATTGGCATCATCGTTTCCAGAAAGGTACTCGTGACTGGTATTGGGAAATACAAGCAACCATCGAAAATATTGCCGAGAACATCGCTGAAGTGAAACTCATCGATTTACAAGAATTGTTATATCATCGTCCCGACCTCATGCCTGATGCTCTTCACCCAAATCCAGAAGGAGCAAAGATTATCGCTCAACGTGTATATTCTGCAATCACCGGCGACTTTGGAGGTTTGTCTGTATCCGAATTATATAGCGACAATATGGTAATCCAGCGCGACATGCCTTTTATTGTTAAAGGTACAGCCAATGCAAATGAAGAAATCACTGTGCGTTTTAATAAGAAAAACCTTAAAACACAAGCTGGCGATGACGGCAAATGGGAAATCTGCTTCGATACCACTAGAGTAGATGGCAAGAATCATAAACTCATCATTAAAAGCAAGACCAAATCACTATCATTCAAAAACATTCTTGTTGGAGAAGTGATTCTATGTTCTGGAAATCATAAGCCATCTGACAATATTCAACAGCCAACAAACTCTGTAAAAAATCATAATGATGACATTCGCATCTATTATATGGAAATGCCTGCTGTTACAAAAGTTGTCTCTGATTTAGAAAACATGAATTCCATCGAAAAAGAAATAATCAACGATTATTACTTATATTGGCCAACAATATGGCAAACGATAAATGAAGACAATATCGATTATTACGAATCATCATACCACTTAGCAACAAAGATTTCCGATTCTTTACAAATGCCCGTCGGTTTGATATACAACATTGTCGAAGACATGCCTATCGAATCTTTTATTGACAGAAAGACGCTGGAATGGCACCCTACATTATTAAACATTTTATATGAATGGCGCAACAAAGATAAAGTGATGGATTACTGTCATCCATACGAGCCTTCATACATTTATGTCAGAGGCATAGCTCCTCTATCGTCATTACCTATTGGTTCTGTAATATGGTTTTCTGAACATTCTGACAACACAGGAGTTGAATCCATCAAAATATCGGCTTTGATAGACAGCTGGCGTAGAACCTGGAACAAGGAAGATTTACCGTTTTTCATAAAATAATTTCCATAAATTTCTTCTCAAAATATAATTGTCACAAAAGTTGATTATATCAAATAAGTACCTATTTTTGCATTTTTAAAAAATATAGATTATGAACTGGTTTGAGTCTTTATGTTCAGATTATTTAAGCACAGCCAACACCGTATTGTTATATGCAATTATCATCTCAATTGGTGTATTACTTGGTAAAGTCAAAGTTCGTGGCATCTCATTAGGAGTCACATGGGTACTCTTCGTTGGTCTCTTTGCTGGACATCTTGGATTACAAGTAGAGCCACACACATTACATTTCATCCGTGAATTCGGCTTGATTTTGTTTGTCTTCTGTATTGGACTTCAAGTAGGACCTTCATTTTTCTCATCTTTCAAACAAGGAGGATTAACCCTTAACATATTAGCCATTGGCTTAGTAATACTGAACATTGCCATAGCTCTTATATTATACTTCATCGGCGATTCCGTTGAATTACCTATGATAGTCGGTATTTTATACGGTGCGGTAACCAACACTCCTGGACTTGGTGCTGCTAACGAAGCATTAAACCAACTCAACTATACCGGTGACCCTATTTCTTTAGGTTATGCATGTGCTTATCCATTAGGTATAGCTGGTGCCATTCTATCTATTATCGCCATTAGATATTTATGCCGTGTCAACATAGCCAAAGAGGAAGAAGAAATAAAGAACCTCGATAAAAACAAAGAGGCTTTATCATTACTAAAACTTGAAATATGCAATGAAGCAATTATTGGCAAGGCGTTGAAAGACATCACCAAACTTACCACGCACCACTTCATCTGCTCAAGAATATGCCATCAAGGAACAATAAGCAAACCTGAAGCAAACACCATATTCCATTCTGGTGATTGTATCATGGTTATATGCAAAGACGAAGAGATAGAAGCCATCACCAAGTTTATCGGAAGAAAAAGTGATTATGAGTGGCAAAACGAGGACTCCCCTATGATTTCCCGAAGAATACTCGTCACAAAATCAGAGATAAACGGCAAAAGACTCAAGAATTTACACCTTTCTAATTTATATAATATAACCATCACTCGCGTCAATCGTTCTGGTGTTGATCTTTACGCTGACCCTAACTTGGAATTACAGATTGGAGACCGTGTCACAACAGTTGGAAAGAAAGATGACGTTGAACATGTAGCAAACATCTTGGGCGACGAGCTAAAAAGATTGGACCATCCTAATATAGTAACTATCTTCGTTGGAATATTTCTTGGTATTTTAGTCGGTTCACTTCCTTTGAAATTCCCAAGTATGCCAACACCAATCCGATTAGGATTAGCTGGAGGACCTCTTATCGTAGCCATTCTTATCGGACGCTTTGGTCATAAGTTAAAACTCGTAACTTACACAACAGTAAGCGCAAACCTTATGTTACGCGAAATCGGTATAGCATTATTCTTAGCAAGTGTCGGTATTGACGCTGGTGACAGTTTCTTGCACACCATTGTAGATGGAGACGGCCTTTACTATATTGCTTACGGCGCGTTAATAACAACAATTCCAATCATCATCATTGGAATTATCGGAAGGACGATATTCAAACTTAACTACTTCACTCTGATGGGACTTATATCAGGAAGTACCACTAACCCAGCAGCATTAGCTTATTCAAGTCAATCTGCCAATAATGATAGTCCTGCCGTTGCATACTCTACAGTATACCCTCTTACCATGTTTTTACGTATCATTAGCGGACAGCTCATATTGCTTCTTCTAATGTAACACAACACGTCAAAACTATATATGACAGATAGAATATACAATGCATTAGCTGCTCGTTCTGACGAAGAAAAGAAAATTGTTTTGCCTCGTTTCTTCAAGACCGGGAAAGGTCAATACGGAGAAGGTGACAAATTTCTTGGAGTTACCGTACCAAACATCAGAGCTGTAGCAAATGAATTCAAAGATGTCGATTTAGAAGTCATCAAAGAATTGATACATAGTCCATGGCACGAGATGCGTATGTGCGCCCTGCTAATTCTTGTCAACATGTCAAAGAAAGAAGTCAGCAAAGAGACTTTCGATTTCTATCTATCACAGACGAGATACATCAACAACTGGGATTTAGTTGATTTGACTGCACCACAAATAGTTGGGAAATACCTTCTTCATAAAGACAGAGATACACTTTATAAATTGGCAGAAAGCGATTTGCTTTGGGACAATAGAATTGCCATAGTTTCTACATTAACATTCATTAGAAACAACGACTTAAAAGACACATACGAGCTATCACTTAAGATGATGCACCATAAACATGATCTTATGCACAAAGCAATAGGATGGATGCTACGCGAAGCTGGCAAACGTGACGCTAATCAATTATACAATTTTGTCAAAGAACACAAAAACATTATGCCAAGAACGATGTTACGTTATTCTATTGAAAAGTTTGACGATAAAACACGTAAAGAATTGATGAGTTAAATTCATCTTAATCATTTTATTTTTTAACTTTGCTCTTTATTCTAGTTAACATAAATCATCCACATATAATGAACAACCCACTTTTAACAAAATCAACGTTACCATACGGTGCACCTCAATTTGATAAAATTGAAAATCAACATTATATACCAGCATTCAAGTATGCCATTGAAGAAGCTAAAGCTGAAATTGATGCTATCATCAACAACACAGATGCTCCTACTTTTGAGAACACAATTGAAGCATTAGAATATGCAGGTTCAACTTTAAATAGAGTCAGTCATATTTTTTATAATTTGCTAGAAGCTCATACTAGTGAAGAGATGCAAAATATTGCTGAGGAAATCACACCTCTTACAACAGAATTCTCTATGTATGTAAGTCTAAACGAGAGTCTGTTTCAACGCGTCAAAAAAATTTATGACCAAAAGAACCTATTAAAACTAAACGCAGAAGAAACAAGACTACTCGAAAAGACATACGATGGTTTTGCTCGTAACGGAGCGAACCTTTCGCCTAAAAACAAAGAAATATACAGTAAGTATATTGAAGAACTTTCTCTCTTATCCTTACAATTTGGCAAAAATGTACTTGCTGCCACAAATGCATTTTCATTAAATCTCACTGACATAAACGATTTAGCAGGTCTCCCATCTTATGTCAGAGAACAAGCCGCTGATGCTGCGAAATCAAAAGGATTAGAAGGATACCACTTTGATTTGACAGCTCCAAGCTATATACCTTTTATGAAGTACAGTGAGCGTCGCGACCTTCGTGAAAAGATGTACCGTGCATATAACACACGAGCATTCGGTGGAGAGCACGACAACAGCCAGATAATAAAACGTATCGCAGAATTGCGTATTCTTACTGCCAAACTTTTAGGATACACCAACTTCGCTGAATATCAGACAGAGAGACGCATGGTAAAAAATCCTATGGCTGTAAATGAATTCCTAAACAAACTTTTAGTTCCGGCATTACCTAAAGCAAAGCAAGAAGTAGCCGAGCTCAACACTTTCGCCAAAGATAATGGTTTTACAGAAGAACAGCTTATGCCATGGGACTTCAGTTTTTATGCTGAAAAACTTCGTGTCGAAAAATACGACTTAAGCGACGAGCACCTCAAACCATATTTCCAGCTTGAACATTGCATCAATGCCATCTTCGACTTAGCCAATAGATTATACGGATTAACATTCAATGAGATGAATGACATCCCAGTCTATCACAAAGACGTCAAGGTATATGACATCAAAGACAGTGATGGTTCACATCTAGCATTATTCTATGCTGATTTCTTCCCTCGCGAGAGCAAACGCGGTGGTGCATGGATGACAGAGTTCAGAGGCCAGCGAATATACAAAGGCACTGATGAACGTCCACTCATCAGTATTGTAACCAACTTCACCAAACCAACCGCCGACACTCCGTCTCTCATCACCCACGACGAACTCACCACGTTACTACATGAATTCGGTCACGCTTTGCATGGTATCATAACAAAAGGCAAATACGAATCCATGACAGGAACAAGTGTTGACCATGACTTTGTTGAGTTACCTTCTCAAATAATGGAGAACTGGTGTTATGAACCAGAATATCTTAACACTTTCGCCAAACATTATCTGACAGGTGAGACAATACCAAACATATTGATTGAGAAAATCGTAGAATCAAAAAATTATCTATCAGCTTATTATCATATCCGCCAATTGCAATTTGGAATACTAGATATGGCATGGCATAATCTCACAGAGCTCTTCAAAGGAGACTCTTTGGCATTTGAAAAAAATACCCTATCAGCCACAAACGTGTTACCTTCCATTCCGGAATGTATAATATCCACAGCATTCTCTCACATATTCGCAGGAGGTTATTGTGCTGGTTACTATTCATATAAATGGGCTGAAGTATTAGCAGCTGACGCATTCTCACTTTTCAAGGAAAAAGGAATCTTTAATAAGGATGTTGCCAATTCATTCCGTGAGTTACTAACAAAAGGCGACAGTGTCGATCCAGCTGTTCTGTACACCAACTTCAGAGGTCACGACCCTGAACCTGAAGCACTGTTGAAACAACTTAATATAATAGAAGATTAGACTAAAGGATAAAGATGAACGGCTAAAGTTCTGATAGTTATCAGGCTTTCACAACTATTATATCTTTAATATTGGTTGTATATTGTTTTGAGATATACTCGTTCTTTATATGCCAATTATTACCATAACCTTGTATAGCCACGCGTACGGTATCCTGTCCGTTACGCATATTTATCTCATCCACAATCTTAGATAGTGTTGATTGTTTATCTCTATCAACAGTGTCAAAGAGATTACCTTGTATTGCGTTATCTTCAATGATATTACACGCAATAACGCCAGCTTTCTTATAATAATACGAACCTGTTCTCCATGCTTTTCTCAGAGCACTGACAGCCTTTGAAACTATTTCTTGCATATCATTGGTCGGGACATCAAAATTCACGATCTCATTGATATAAGTCTGAGGCATATCATCTCTAAAACGATTAGTATAAGCAAACACCACAATATAATTACAGACTGTATGCTGTTCACGCAGTTTTTTTGAGCACATAGCTGCGAAATTAGCCACAGCCTCTTCTACATCTTCTATTTTATCCAATCCTTGATTTGGAAAGCTACGACTAGTACATATAGATTTCTTATATGATTCATCCTCCATCTCAATACAGCTCTCCCCTCTCAACTCTTTCCACGTCCTTAATCCGGTAATAGACATTTCTCTTCTTACCCAACCTTCTGGTTTTTGGATAAAGTCCCAAGCCGTTTTAATACCGTTATATTCCAGCTTTTTAGAATGTTTTCTTCCGATTCCCCAGACATCTTTTATAGGAAAAAGTTTCAATGCTTTCTCACGTTTCTCATCAGTATCAATAACACATACGCCTTTATATCCTTTATGTTTTTTTGCATATACTGATGCCATCTTTGCCAGAGTCTTAGTTGGAGCAATGCCTAAGGACAAAGGAATACCTACACCTTTGTATATAGCCTTCACCGTCTTACGAGACAGCTCAACTACCGAGTCTACATCTTCAACATCTGACAAATCCAAGAATGCCTCATCAATAGAATATATATATATCTTGGGGAAATAAGAAGATAGCATCGACATCACCCTTCGACTCATATCACCATAAAGATTGTAATTAGACGAGAAGACAGCCACCCCATTTTTTTCAAGCAAATCTCTTACCTGATAAAACGGCACGCCCATCTTTATACCAAGTCTCTTAGACTCCTCACTACGAGCCACCACACAGCCATCGTTATTGCTCAACACAACCACGGGTTTATCTCGTAGATTAGGATGAAAGACACGCTCACATGAACAGTAAAAATTGTTACAGTCGGCAAGACCAAATAGTTTCATTATTTACGTAATTGTTTTATGGTATATGTAAGGACTCCCCAAACGAGGAACTCGTTCTCTTCAGTAACCTTTATAGGTTCATAGTCTTTGTTATGCGGTATCAACCATGCACAATTCTCTGCTTCGTCAAACCTAAACTCTTTCAATGTAAATTCACCATCAACAAAAGCAACGACAAAATCCCCATTCTTTGCTTCCAGCGATTTATCTATCACTATAATATCACCGTCGCATATACCAGCATCCTGCAATGAATTACCAGAAACCCTTGCTAGAAAAGTCGTCTCTCTGTGTCTAATCAACTCTCTGTTAAGATCTATCGTACCTGATAAATAGTCTTGAACAGGACTAGGGAAACCTGCTTTAATAACAGTATCTACAAACGATACGCCCTTGTTTTCTGACGTGAAATCTGACGAATATAAATCTATTTTTAAATCTTTGTTCATAATGCAAAAATCATATCATCACTGAAAATTCTTATACCAAAATTATGAAACCTGATTAAAGTCAATTAATATTAGATGACATTTTCTTCGCAAATTCAAACAACTCTATAGGAAGATGACAATATCCATTTGGATTCTTATCTAAATAATCCTGATGATATTCTTCTGCTTCATAGAAGTTCTCCAAAGGCATAACCTCAACGACTATCTCTTCATCATAATTGTTCTGTTGTTTTGAAATCACATCATTTATAACAGACAAATCATTGTCGTCAGTATAATAAATACCTGTTCGGTATTGCAGTCCCACATCATGACCTTGTTTGTTGACACTCGTCGGATCTATGGAAACGAAGTACATATCCAACAACATCTCAAGGCTTATAACAGAAGAATCGTATCGAATATAAACTGCTTCCGCAGCCATTGTTTTTCCTGAACACACTTCTTCATAAGAAGGATTTTCCTTGATACTATTAGCATAACCAACTTCTGTAGCAAGCACACCTTTAATCATTTTAAAATAATGTTCAGTTCCCCAAAAACAACCGCCTGCTAAATATATTTCTTTCAAATCATTACTCATCACGTTTATTTTTATAAACGCAAATATATGACTTTTGTTTAAATGAGACAATGAAAGTATGCATCAATTATCATTCATTATATCTTGTTATATGTCAAAGAACCTTAATCTGCTAATTATATCACATTAACGTGTATCTGTATTTTCACGTTTTTTCATGAATCCATATAATATACCCATTTTTATCATCAGCAGCGCGCCTGACGATATAGGTGCGTCATCAGCAGGATAATTATAATCCAATCCATGAATCTCGGGCAACATAACCAACTCTTTCCATTCTTCATTATTATCTCTATGTTGTTCATCATGATATTTAAAAAAAGCATCCGACTGAGCATTCACTTTCATAATTGACAACATTACCAATAACATCAAAACAATATATTTCTTCATTATCATTAAGTTTTACCTATGAGTCTCGGCAATGAGCCATGAATATTCATGAACTCATCACCTTCAACTCCAACCGATTTATTTATGGAATATTATCTTTTGTGTCTTAACTTCCTTGTTATCAATTTTACGAATAATATAAACTCCTGACTCAAAGTTATCCATAGATACACGTTCAATATTATTCATGCAATTATCTATTTTCATAACATAACGTCCTTGAATATCGAATATCTGAATCGATGTATTTATGGTAAGATCATATATTATCAAATCGTTATTATTCACATAAACAAAATCATCGCCATTATTTATTTCGTCAACCGAGTCATATTCATACAACTTCAACACGAAACGTCCTGGAGTATCGTTAGTTGTTGCAACAAACTTATAATCTTCCAATAACATATTTGTTACCTCTCCTGTAAGATTGTCGAGCAAATAGATATTTTCAAATTGCTTTGTGTTTGAAGAAACGCTTATTGTATATTCACCCATAGTTTTAGCTTCAAAATAAACTGGTATGTCTTTTACATTTTCCTCTAATATTGCCACTGCATAATCATCATCGTCAACAGGTACATATATCATAGGAACATCTTCATTCTTATGGTTAATCTTTTCCAAGCCGATACCATCTTCAAATGAAATATAAGCAACATCATTATAATCATTATTTTCAACAAATATCGACAACAGTTTATCATTAGCATATTTAGATGAAGGCTGTGATGTTGTTTTATTAATTTTAATTTCACCGTCTTTTATTGTTTTCACCAAAATACTTTGACTTGGTTTTATAGGTGTATCATCAGATATTCTCGCATTCCAAGCTCCACTATTTGATAAGATATAATATCCATCTGCAAGATTTTCCCCTTCTATAGCTGCTCCGATACCTTTATATATATTATGAGCAAATGGATTTCCTATAAGGTTAAAACCTGACAATTTGATATTATCTGTCTTACTGAGATCATATACAAAATCTTCACTATTGATTTCTCCTGCAAATGACAACGTACAATCATATTCATTTGCGTATAGATAACCTCTTCCAGAATCTAATGTATTAAAGTTATTACTCTCATCTTTAACATTTTGCCACACACTTGTCGGCTCATCATAACGATATAAGTCGTAATTGTTTGTCGTTGGAATCAATCCTTCCACATCAGAAACATTCACACTTCCTACAAGTGGAGAGCTTATTGTATACCATGCTGCATTAGTAGAACCATATCCTTCTATTTCCTTTTCCATAGTTGCTTTTAAGCCCTTGTTATTATGTACAAGTTGACCACCATCTTTTATAATCAGATTATCAGCATTGACACATGTTATGATTCCATTTACTGTAAGAGTTGCATCACTTTCAACTATTATCTTATTCATTACACTTACATTATCCCATGTTGTATTTGTTGTAATAGTTTGGTTTGATGGCACATCGACATTAGTACAATAATAACTTACGCCTTCGCATTTAAAATAATGATATGTCTGATTCTTGATATTCGTCGGGAAAGCACCTGATGCAGTTAACTTATAAGCTCTCCAGTCTATAGCGATACCATCATCATAATACGCACCAACAAATCTTTCTGTCGACTTATTATATAAATAATCAGGATAAATATCATCTTCTATTTCCACTGTTTTAATCTCAAAGATGTTATTATCTGCATTAGTTCCAATTCTAACCGAGTTATTATTATTTCCCGAAGTACAATACAACCAATTTTCGTCATTATCGTTAGGATAGATTATGATATTACCATCATTATATGAGATATTCCATTTAATATCATCAGGTATCGCATTAAGGATGTTTCCATTAGACACCATCAACTCATAGGCTGTTGGCTGTCCGTTACTACCCTTGATTTGTGACATCGCATAATATTTGTCTTCTTTTGAAATGGCGATCAATGCAACATCAGAATCGTTTAATGATGATATTTCAACCTCTTCACAATTGTTATCACTGATACTATAAACAGCATAAAGATTCAAGTCTGTTTCCACCTCTGTAGTTGCTGTTACCATAGATGGAGATGTATTAGTAAACAATTGTATCTCATCATACGCCCAACCTGTGAATGTAAAACCATCTGGTGCAGTTGCCACTGGCAAGTCTCCGATTTCTTCACCTTTGGCAATATTTCTAGACTCCATTACATCACCATTATTATAGAACACTATTGTCATTGTTTCAATAATGTTATAGGTTGCTGTTGCCATACCGCTATTTATCATCCCATCTTTCATTGCGACAGCTTTAATAGTTGTTGTTGTTGCCACTTCTATTGGAGCGGAATATACTGAACTTTCGTTTGTTGGAGCAGAGCCATCCAATGTATAATAAATTGTAGCACCCTGTGTCTCGCAAGATATCGTAACATTTTGTGTTGTCGTATAATCACCGCCTGAAGGAGAGAATGTTGGCAACGATACCATAGGAGTAACATCAGAAGATTTCACAAAAATATCGATGTAGAAGAAATAAATAGTACCGCCCATATTCGAAGCAGAATTAGAATAAGGAGCAAATTTTTCGTAGGTCTCCCCACTACTATATTTTCTAAAAGCGATACTCCTATTAGATGCGCCCACATTGGTGATAACAAAAGCATTATGATTAGGCACTGAGGTACCAGTTCCAGAAGTGGCATGACTTATCGTCCATGTTGAGTTTGTGCCATTCTTGACAAAATCGGTTCCGCTAGTACCGTAACCAATCATATCACCACGTGTATTAATAAAAGTATAATTACCATTAGTAACGCCTACTGTCCAACAGAAATTCTCATCATTATCAGTTATTTCAGATGGAAGCGTCATACCTTCATCTGAGGACGTGCTTGTAAAAGCAACACCTTGAGGTTTTCCTGATGCAACATTAGACATCGCATAATAAGCCGTAGGCGACAAGGAATCGTGGCGTGCAGCGAAAATAATGCTGCTGCCATTTTGAATTTGTGACAAATCTGTTACACGAAGGTAATCATTTTGCGCGTTGATGTTTAATCCTAATATTAAACATACAACAAAAAAGAGTAGTTTTTTTGTTCTCATAAAATTTGGTTTTTATTTAAGTTTCGTTTGCAAAAGTATAACGAAAAAATATAGTTGTCAAGGATTTTAACTATTTTTAACTTTTGGGTGGTTATATAGCAAGTTAACGGGGAAATATATCGACAAAAAGGCCAAAGTCTAATGGCAAATGTTAATTTTATATTGATAATTTACTATTTTTGCTCATCATATTTCATATCAAAATTATGTCAAAAACAGAAAAATATCAGCTTCTTTACGAACAAATCAAAGCATTATTAAATAAGGAAAAAGATGAAATCGCCAATATGGCGAACGTTGCCGCACTCATACACGAGACTTTCAACTTCTGGTGGACAGGATTTTATCGTGTGATAGACAATGAATTGGTATTAGGACCATTTCAAGGTCCGGTAGCTTGTACCAGAATTGCATACAGCAAAGGAGTATGCGGCACGTCATGGAAAGAAGCGCAGACTATTGTAGTGAAAGACGTCCATGAATTTCCAGGACACATAGCATGCAGCAGCGCATCACAGAGTGAGATTGTCGTACCGATATTTAAAGAAAAGGAAGTAGTTGCGGTCTTGGATATCGACAGCGAGAGACTCGCCACATTTGACAAAACCGACAAAGAATGGCTTGAGAAGATTGTGGAACTTTTTTAAGAAACTCCAAGCATCATAATCTCAGAATAAATGATTTAGAATCCAATTCCCCAATGCACTCCAATACAATCTGTTGCTAAGGTCGGTCCGAAGAACATATGAATGTTTTTATAAAATCTGACACGGATTCCTGGCTGCCACAATACTTCAAACAACATATCACCGACCTTTTCTGAAATCATATAGATATCTCCATCAGGTGTTTCATGGTATCCACCATCAATTTTATACACCCAACCAATGCCAGCACTCAAATCGTTGTAAAATGCAAAAATCTTTCGTGCTCCAAGATGCCAGTATCTGCGAAAAGAGACACCTGTTCTTATTGAATATACATGAGCTGGAGCATGATCTATCCATTGACTTCCTTGTCCGAGATACAAGGCAAAAGAACGTTTTTCATCTACCCTTACACCACCAGTAACCATCCTTCTATCTGTGAAAAAACCACCAGATCTCTTTAATGTAAACTCTGGTTTCCATTCTTTCATTCCTTCTTTTGAAAATGCATACCTCCACTCGTTAGCCCATCCTGATTGAGTTTCCTGAGCATTGACAATGCCTGATGCAAAGAACA
>JAZLEF010000054.1:0-7701 GCA_045615125.1 Bacteroidales bacterium | reverse complement strand
CAGAAACTTTTATACACCAATATCACAAAGAAATAATTAAAAAATGGGTGACATTTTTTGTATTAAAACAAACTATAAAATGTACCGTTATTACTAAAAAGATATAAAACGAATTTCATTATGAGAAACCTTCAAATTCTTAATGCCGTAATTGCTGGAGATTTAATAGTTCGTTTATATTTCAACGACAATACTATTCAGATTGTTGACATAGGAGATTTTATCCGGCGTCATCCGCATCCTCAATACAACAAATATCTTGACCCTAATTTATTTAGTCATTTTAACATTGAAAATGGAAATATCGTTTGGGGCGAAGATTGGGATTTAATTTTCCCTATCGAACAACTTCATAAAGGAGAGATATGAACTACCGTCTCTAACGGGACTTATTTTAAATTGAAAATTGAAAATTGAAAGTTGAAAGTTGAAAATTGAAAGTCAGCAGTCAATGTCAATAGTCAGAGTCCTTAGTTCAAGGTCCAAAAGCCTATAGCCAAAAGTCATTTTGTCAGTGTCATTTTCATGGCATATTGTTTGACATCAGGATGTCAGAAAAAATTAACAATTAAAAACATATAGATATGCAAACAGGTTCAATAGGTGTAAAAACGGAAAACATTTTCCCTGTAATCAAGAAGTTCTTATATTCTGAAAATGAGATATTTTTACGTGAAATCGTAAGTAATGCCGTCGATGCTACAAACAAACTGAAGACTCTCGCTTCAGCTGGCGAATTCAAAGGCGAACTCGGTGACCTCACAATAAAAGTCGAAATAGACAAACAAAAGAAGACATTGACAATCCGCGACAACGGCATCGGCATGACAAGCGCTGAAGTCGATAAATACATAAACCAAATAGCTTTCTCTGGCGCGACAGAATTCGTTGAGAAATTCAAGACACAGAGCGAAGCAGAAGCCGCCAACATCATAGGTCACTTCGGTTTAGGATTCTACTCATCATTCATGGTATCCAACAAAGTGGCTCTCATCTCCAAGTCATTCAGACAGACAGAAGAAGAAAAAGGCGTAATGTGGGAATGCGACGGCAGCCCAGAATACACGATGACAGAAATACCAAAAGGCTCACGCGGAACAGACGTCATACTATATATCTCCGACGACTGCGCTGACTTCCTCGAAGAAAGCAAAATCCGCGAGTTATTGAATAAATACTGCAAATTCTTGTCAGTGCCAATCCAATTCGGAACAAAGAATGTTGAAGAAATCATCGAAGGTGAAAATAACGAAGAAGGCAAGCCAAAGACCAAGACTGTAGAGAAACCATGGATTATCAACGACGTAGCTCCTCTCTGGAAGAAGTCACCATCATCAATAGAAGACAAAGAATACGACGATTTCTATCATGTCTTGTATCCGATGAACTTCGAGACACCATTGTTCCACATTCATCTCAATGTCGATTATCCTTTCAATTTGACAGGTATCTTATATTTCCCAAAAATCAAGAACAGATACGAATTCCAACGTAACAAGATTCAACTCTATTGTAACGAGGTATTCGTGACAGACTCAGTTGACGGCATCTTGCCAGAGTTCTTGACAATGTTACACGGAGTCATCGACTCTCCAGACATTCCTTTGAACGTAAGCCGTTCATTCTTGCAAAACGACCAGAATGTCAAGAAGATTTCAGGCTATATCACCAAGAAAGTCGCTGAGAAACTTGAAGAGTTATTCAAGAAAGACCGTGCAGAATATGAAAAGAAATGGGACGACATCAGCGTGTTCATCGAATACGGCATGATAGCAGATCCTAAATTCTTCGAGAGAGCAGAGAAATTCATGCTCGTAAAAGACACTGACGGAGTTTACTACACTTTGGAAGAATACAAAAAGAAAATCGAAGAAAACCAGAAGAACAAGGACAACCGCCTCGTTTATCTCTATGCTACAGATGCTGACGAACAATACAGCAACATAGAAAATGCCAAGAGCAAAGGATATAACGTTCTTTTATTAGACGGCATCCTCGACTCACATTTTATCAGCACTTTGGAACAGAAATACGGTGACTGTTCTTTCGCACGCGTCGACTCTGCTTCTATCGACAAACTCATTGAAAAAGAAGACGACAATAAAGTTTCAAAACTCAACGACGAACAAAAGGCTGACATCAGAAAAGCTTTTGAAGAAATCATCGACAAAGTTTCTTTCAACGTTGAATTCAGCAACTTAAGTGAAGACGATGCTCCTGTCGAAATCATTCAAAACGAGTTCATGCGTCGTATGAAAGAGATGAGCGCGATGGGCGGCGGAATGCAGATGTGGGGTTCAATGCCAGACAGCTACACACTCATGCTCAACGTCAACAACCCTGTTATCGCAGGTCTCTTAGACAAGAACGAAGAAGAACAAAAGAATATCATCAAACATTTATACGACTTAGCACGTCTTTCAAAGAACCTCTTGAAAGGTAAAGACTTGAATGAGTTTGTTAAGAATAGCTTTGAAGTGATGAAGTAATAAAGTAATGGAGTGATGAAGTAATGAAAAAACATCAACATTACAACATCACTCCACAACTACATTACTGACAAAAAAGGAGAAAATATGAAAAAGAAAAACACCATTATTTTAATCGTTGGCGTCGTTGTCTTGATTGTCTTTTGGTTTATAGGCAAATACAACGGCTTAGTCAATAAGGAAGAGAATGTAAATTCAAAATGGGCTCAGGTTGAGAACGTGTATCAACGTCGTGCCGACCTCATCCCTAATCTAGTAGCGACAGTAAAAGCTTACGCAAAACACGAGCAAGAAGTTTTAACCGATGTCGTTGCAGCACGTGCAAAAGCCACATCTGTCAACTTCAACGCAGACAATATGACAGAAGAAAACATCAAGGCGTTCCAAGCAGCACAAGATCAGCTGTCAGGTGCATTGTCAAGACTTTTAGTCACAGTAGAGAAATATCCAGAATTAAAAGCCAACCAAAATTTCATGGAGCTACAAGCTCAGCTTGAAGGAACAGAAAACCGTATATCTGTAGAACGCAAGAACTTCAACGACGCCGTGAAAGAATACAACACAGGCTTACGCAGATTCCCTACCAACATCGTCGCCAATATGTTTGGCTTCGACAAGAAAGCATATTTCGAATCTGCAGCAGGTTCAGAAGTTGCACCTAAAGTAGAATTTTAAAATCAATATAAAATGACATCAAGAACATTCTTTTCAAAGGAAGAGCAACACGAGATAGTGAATGCGATAAAAGAAGCGGAGCTCAACACCTCCGGTGAGATAAGAGTGCATATTGAGAATCATTGTAAAGAAGAGGCTCTGGAGCGCGCGGCAGAAGTGTTTTACGATTTGAAGATGGATCGTACTGCCGCGCGCAACGGCATCCTTTTCTACCTCGCCGTCAAAGACCGCAAGTTCGCAATAATAGGTGACAAAGGGATAAATGCAAACGTGGAACACGACTTCTGGAACGACATCAAAGATGAGATGACCATCCATTTCAAAGACAACAGATTCACCGAAGGTCTAATTGGAGGAATATTAAAATGCGGCGAGAAACTCAAAAAATATTTCCCTTATCAAAGCGATGACGTCAACGAACTGAGTGATGAGATTTCTTTTAATTAGGAGTTAGGAGTTAAGGGTATGAGGAATTGAGGAGTTTTAGTGAATATTTCGTGATTTTTAGTGGATAATTTTAATGGACAATTATGAACAAAGATATCAGCAGCAGATTTATGAACATTAGTGGTTTGAAAACCACCGTATTGTTTTTATTGTTATTCGTGGTTTCTTTCTGCCATGCTCAGCAGATTCCTAATCGCCCGTCGCCTCCACGACTCGTCAACGACTTCACCAATACGTTGACAGTAAGTCAGAAGAACAATCTCGAATATAAACTAAGAGCATACAACGACAGCACATCAACACAGATAGCAGTCGTATTCGTCAACGACTTGCAAGGCACGACGGCAGCCGACTTCGCATATCAAATTGGCGAGAAATGGGGAGTCGGAACAAAAGAAAATAACGGTGTCGTTATTTTAGTAAAACCAAAGAACGAAACCAAAGGCGAAGTTTTCATCAGCGTCGGCTACGGACTCGAACAATATGTACCAGACGCATTGGCAAAACGTATCATCGAGAACCAGATGATACCAGCTTTCAAATACAACGACTATTATACCGGTGTCAATAATGCCATCGAATCGATAATAAAATTAGCTTCAGGAGGATTCACTTCCACTGAAAACCATAACGAAAATTCAGAGGCTGCAACATTAATAATCCTCATCATAGGCATGATCGTGATGATTATATATATCAGCCTTGCCAACAGAATCAGCACTACAATATCTTCAAAAAAAGACAGCTCATCATTTTGGAGGACATTATTCTGGTTAAGCCTATTAAACAACAGCACACATCGTCACCATCATCATCATGACCACTGGAACGGATTCTCAGGCGGCTCAGGAGGATTCGGCGGTGGCGGATTCAGCGGATTCGGAGGAGGCAGCTTCGGCGGAGGTGGCGCAGGAGGAAGCTGGTGACAATTTGGAATTAGGAATGTGGAATGTGGAATTAGGAATTTTCCTTTAGCCATTAGTCCTTTGCCTTTAGTCATTTTTTATATATATTTGCATTATGAATTATTGATTGTAAATTATGAATTCAAAAAGCGTCATAGCATTAAAAGGAGCTGCTATTTATCAGCATAAGAAATGTGTCTTAAAAGATGTCAATTTCGATATTAACGAAGGTGAATTCGTTTATTTGATTGGAAAGACTGGCAGTGGAAAATCATCACTGCTCAAGACATTATACGCCGACCTTCCTGCTAAAGAGGGTGAGTTGAGTATTGCTGGTTATAATCTTAGGACAATAAAAAAACGTGACATCCCTATGCTCAGACGTAAGATTGGCATTGTATTTCAAGATTTCCAACTTCTCTATGACCGCAATGTTGAAGACAATCTCTATTTCGTGTTGGACGCAACAGGCTGGAAAGACAGGGCTTCCATGTCAAAAAGAATCGATGAGGTCTTAGAACAAGTGGGGCTTCCTCGCAAACGTAAGACAATGCCTCACCAATTGTCGGGTGGAGAACAGCAAAGCATAGCAATAGCTAGAGCCCTGCTCAACGACCCATCACTGATACTCGCTGACGAACCTACAGGCAACCTCGACCCTGAGACAACAAACGACATCATGAATTTGCTTAAGGATATATGCGCAAAAGGAAAAACCATTTTCATGGCAACTCATAACTACAACCTCATCTTGAAATATCCATCAAGAATCATAAAATGCGATGAGGAAACTGTGATTGATAAGACCACAAGTCAACAAGACTACAAGACTACAAGATAGAGAGATACTTATTTAATGTTTCTTCAGAGAACACTTCGTTTTCCCTAAAATACTCGTGGAAGATAGGCAGCATCTCCAAATCACTGCGTAATATTTTGTGGGTATTGAAAATACTTCTGAACAGCCAATTCATGAAATCTGAATTTAACAAATCAACAAGCTGTGAATAAGATACAGGAAAATCTTTATCCAAGACAAAAAGATTAGCACTATTCAAAATATAACGCTGCTCGGTATCGTGATAACATACAATCTTGTTTGAAATAAAACGATAAATTATTTTCTCAGGAGCTTTATATAATTCCATCTCTGCCACCTGACGACATCCATTAAGATTTTCATCTATAAACAAAGAAGGTCTCGCCAGGTCATTTCTTAAAATATCTTTACCTCTATATATTGGCACACAGCCTTCCGCATTTTGCTTCCTACATATTTTTTCATTGTTACCAGTAATGATTCCAAGTCCCCACTTGGCATTATCTTTCAATGTAATATGCGGCAGTGAAAGTATATGTCGCAAAACATCATTCTCTCTTTCTTCAACATGAAAATTAAAGATATGCTTCGGGATATCATAGAAACCTTCCTGCAAACGTAAATGTTTTTTAACATTATAAATCTCACATTCTATTTGGCTATTGGCTGTTGGCTGTTGGCTGTTGGTCGCAACAAAAGTCATCGCCTTTGCCATCAGTCCTTTAAAAGCATTGCCATAATCTACAAAACGATTTATACGCAATGTCATCAACGACTTACGAGCATTTTCAAATGAGCTTATGTTAAAGAATGAATCAGGCAGCAGCATTCCAATCTTACCATCTTCTTTTAACAATTTCAGACAAGCGAAATAAAACAATGCTGAAGTATCGTTGCTACTTCCTGAATTATATAAGGAGGAATATCTAAGTTTGTCCGCTTTATTGATTTTCTTTCCCCATGGAGGATTAGTAAAGATATAATCGAAACGTTGGCTGCTGGCTGCTGGCTGTTGGCTTAAGAAATCGGCACAGATGATATTCTTGCTCTCGTAGCCGCTTATCTCTTTTATCCTCTTCTTCGTGATTGCAATGGCATTTTCGTCTGTATCAAATCCATATACTTTTTCCGGAGAGATACCTTTTTTTATTGCTTCAATGATGAAGTTACCCGAACCGCAACAAGGATCCAAGAAGTTTTTATCTTCAGTAATGTCAATGGATTTTAACATATCCTCAACAATATATTGAGGCGTGTAATAAATACCTTCCTTATTTTTATATGATTCAGATAATGAAGACTCGTATTTTAAAGAAACATCGTCGCCCGACATAAGCGATTGCAAATCATTCTTAATCTCTTCCGACAAAGTCTTATGATTATGCAGATCTTTATATTGCTTATTAGCGCGAGACGACAATTTCTTATTTTGCAAATAATTGTCTCTAAAGTCGTCGATATTTTTCTGTGTAAGAATATTATCGGTAGTTTTCAGAGTGCCGTCTTTAATCCAATTATGAATACTGACAACAGACACATTCAGTTGCTCTGCAGCATTTTTAATTGAGATTTTTTCTACCGACATATTCTATTTTCACTCAAAAAATTTTATCCTATCAGCTTTATCAACAAGTCAGTAGCTTCTTCTATATTGTAGAAGTCCTTCATATTTTTTCTTCTACGTTCTACCTGATGTTTGTCGAAAGGACGAGGCATAAGTTCACTGACAGCAAAACGTATTGCATTGGAGTCGTTGACTATATAACACAGGCCATTGACATCCAGACCATCAACCATCTTGTCATTAACGAGGCAGAAACGACCGTTAAAAAGAGTGTTCAACAGTTTTAACTTAAGTCCTGTCGCCTGTTCTGTAACTAAAATATTTATATGTGCATGGCGAATCAAATCAAACAATACTTGATCGTTAGGACTGTCGATAAGCTCTATGTTAGGAATATCTTCAATAAGTTTCACAAGATGTGGCGGCGGATTCATGCCAGCAATTTTCAGCTTCACATCAAATTTTTCAAATGTCTCGATAAGTATTTCCGCTGCACGATAGTTCTCTGCCACTGACAAATTGCCATGATACAAGACATAATCGCTGCTACCTTCAAGAATATCCACTTCTGTATAAGCATTATATGCTGTCACTTTATATACATTCTTATACTTTTCGGAGAAATATTCATAGTCTTTTTGAGAGATAGCGAGTATGGCTTTTGCCTTATTTAAAATACATTCAAAACTTCTAAGTTTATCTACTTCCTGTTTTAAATAAAACTTCTTCTTGGAATCGACTTCAACTTTTGCCAGATGTTCATAATAATCATGCTCTACATTATGCGCTCTCACTATCACG
>JAZLEF010000053.1:0-17544 GCA_045615125.1 Bacteroidales bacterium | reverse complement strand
AGAGGGATTCGAACCCCCGGTACATTGCTGTACAACGGTTTTCAAGACCGCCGCGATCGACCACTCTGCCATTTCTCCGCTGCAAAGATACAACTTTTTCTTTCCAAGCAAGCATTTAGTAAAAATTTTTTATTTTATTTTATTTTAAATGAATATCAATATTTTACAAGATTTAAATATTACTTTTCAATAAACAGACAACAATATTCCTCAACAAACCACATTAAAAAATACCACAAAACGATAAAAAAATGTATAAAAAACATGCATAATTCACCAATATTTTTCACGAATATCAAGTTGTTTTTTTTACCTTTGCAAAAAACACCAATCATGAAAGAAATAAATCCAAAAGAAACATCACGAGCATCAGCATTCGAATTGTGGATGACCTCCCCTATGCCGATGGTTACATTGACAAAAACATTCGATATAACTCATATTGCCAAAATAAGCAAGAAAAGAAAGCTGAAGCTGAATATGCTTCTCTGCTGGTGTATCGGCAAGGCTGCGAGTCAGATTGAGGAATTTTCCATGCTTCCTGCCAACGGCAAGATGTATAAATATGACAGCCTCGCAATCAACGTGATTGTAAATAATAAAGAAGGAGGCATCAATTCCTGCGACATCAATTACAATAATGATTTAAGCCAATTCAACAAAGATTATATTTCATTGACCAAGCAAGTCGCCGATTCATGCGAAAGCGTTTTCATTGAAGACGCAATGATTGTAGGAACATCAGCTGTCATCGCAACAGAACTCGATTGCATTGTTAATCAATACACCGACAAGTTTCTCAATCCGATGGTAATGTGGGGAAAATATCGTAAAAGCTGGTTTAAAACGACATTGCCTATTTCATTCCAGTTCCATCATGTACAAATGGACGGCGGTCATGCCGCAAAGTTTTTAGATTTATTACAAAAAGAAATTATAAGTTTAAGGTAGCAGACCTTAGCTCAAACTTCACTTCCTCAAAGAGAATTCAAATCGCAAACCGCCTTCCGGTCTATTGGAAACACTGATGTTTCCGCCATGAAACTGAACGGCGTGTTTTACGATAGCCAATCCCAATCCTGTTCCACCCATGCGGCGCGAACGACCTTTGTCAACACGATAGAATCTCTCAAAAAGTCGAGGAAGCTGACTCTCCTCCACTCCCCTGCCGTCGTCTTCAAATCTGATGACACATGAGTCCTCATTATTCTCAATCAAAGAAATAAATATATTCTTACCTCCAGAATATGCTATGGCGTTTTCCGTAAGATTTCTAAATATAGAACCTATAAGTGAAAGATTACCATTTATGACGACCTCATCATTAAAATCAGTGTTAAGATACAAACGTTCATCTTCAGGCATGATATTCAGCTCATCAGAAATCTCATCTATTATGTTATTAATTGTAACAAGTTCTTTTCCAATCAGCTGACTACCGCTTTCCATTCTAGTTATGAGCGAAACATCTTCCAGCAGACGACGCAGACGTTCGTTGTTAGAATAACATCTTTCTATCAACTCCTGACGTTTTTCTTCTGTTAAGTCTATTCCCGAAAGCAAGGTCTCCAGGCAGACCTGTATCGATGCTACAGGCGTCTTCAGTTCATGGTTTATATTATTTGTAAGTTGTTGTTTTATACGAATTTTCTCCCTTTCCTCACGCAGTCTCGCCTCATGCGCGACGTGTCTGTCTTTTATTGTCTGGTGAAGCTGCGCATACAATTTCACAATATGTTTTGATATTGAACCAAGCTCATCGTTAGGGAAAGACTCATCCTCGTCGAAGGCCTCGCCTTTTTCCGCCTTAGCAGCAAAACGATTAAGACGCTCTATGTTGTTACCCAGTCTTTTCGTTGCATAATATGCCAGCACTCCCATAATGAAACTCATTGCTATCATGATACTTAAGAAAGTCCAGTCGGCACGCAGCATTTCCTGTAAAGATGCCGAATAAGGAATCGCAGTACGAGCCAGCACATTCTCACCTTTTGTTGCTGAATAGAAATATTCTCTTCCATCGCTGGCTGATTGTCGTCCGAGGAGATAGCCGGAACCTTTCTTCATAGCAGAAGCCACTTCTGGACGCATACTATGATTGTCGAGAGAATCGATTGGAATCATATTATCATAAAGAACATCGCCAGAGAATGAAATCACAGTCACGCGTAAGTCATCGAAAGGCTTCTCTTTTGTAGCTATATATTCTTCATAAGACAAACCTTCCTCTATTGCAGACAACAGATGTACGTTATAAAGTTGTAACTGAGCGTCAATAAATTCAGACCTATATTGTTTTTCACGCAAATACTGAAAACTCACGAAACATAATATTATAGTCCATGAGAAAGCGAGCAGCATCATAAAGAGCCGCTTGTGATATGATATTTTAATCACTGAATCCATAGCCAAAACCTGAACGTGTAACAATGTAAGAACCATAGCTTCCAATCTTAGAACGCAGACGTGTGATATTCACATCTATCGTTCTATCAAGGACGACTACTTCATCGCTCCACACCCTGCTCAGAATCTGCTCGCGAGAACATATCTTTCCTCGATGCGAGATGAGATACGCCAAAAGTTCGAACTCTTTTCTAGCAAGTTTCACCTCGACGCCGTCGACGATGCAACGTTTAAATTCCAAATCGAGATGGAGACCGTCAACCTTTAATATATTAGGTTTATCAGCATGAAGCACATTATTTCCCTTATGCGCTGTGGTACGACGCAGGACGCTTTTCACTCTTGCTATCACATTACGAACAGTATAAGGTTTCATGATATAGTCGTCGGCACCGATATTCAATCCCATAATCATATCGTCTTCCGTGTCGCGAGCGGTACAGAATATAATAGGTATGTCGGCAGTCGTGACGTCTGCTTTCAACATCTTCGCCATTTTAATTCCGCTTATCTCACCCATCATAATGTCAAGAAGGATAAGAGAATATTTTTTAAGGTCAAGCGTCAACGCATCTTCTGCGCTGAAAGCGATATCGACATCGTATCCTTCATTCTCCAGGTTGAGTTTCAGGACCTCGCACAAAGTCTCTTCGTCATCGACTATTAAAATACGTTCAGTAGTCATATACCATTACATATTAATTGTAGGCAAATTTACATGAAATATCAAAACGAATAATAAGCTGATACAATATTTAATAAAAATGTAACATTTGTGTAAAATGAAATTTTTCTTTAACCAAAGTCTAATTTTTTTGTAACATTTTTGAAACATCTTTATTGTTATTTTGCCGTACAAATATTAAAAGTATGAGTATATTACAATTATTTACATTATTAGGAGCATTGGGAATGTTCCTCTACGGAATGAACCTGATGAGTTCAGGATTACAAAAAGCAGCAGGCGAAAAGTTAAGAGGTTTCCTCACCGCCATGACATCAAATCCTTTCAAAGGCGTCATGACCGGTCTGGGAATAACTTCTATTATACAGTCATCTTCTGCTACAACAGTTATGGTTGTCAGCTTCGTCAACGCAGGACTTCTCACATTAACACAAGCCATCGGCGTCATCATGGGAGCCAACATTGGAACGACGGTGACAGCATGGATGGTTTCATGGTTAGGATTCAAAGCAGACATCTCAATACTCGCCATCCCTTTGATGATATTCGGCTTCCTTTTCTCTAACTCAAAGAAAGACAGACGTAAAAATATCGGTGAGTTAATCGTCGGATTCTGTCTCTTGTTCCTCGGTCTTTCCTTCATGAAAGAATCGGTGCCAGATTTAAGACAGACACCTGAAGTATTGGAATTCGTAACGACATGGTCAGCATACGGTTTCAGTTCAGTATTATTATTCCTCGCATTCGGTACAGTTTTGACCCTAATATTGCAATCGTCGTCAGCAACCATGGCAATCACACTCATCATGTTAAGCATGGGATGGATTCCTTTCGACATGGCATGTGCTATGGTTCTTGGAGAAAACATCGGCACAACCATCACTGCTAACATTGCTGCGGCAATAGGTAACACTCAGGCAAAACGAGCTGCTATGTCGCACACCATTTTCAACGTATTCGGTGTGATATGGGCATTGATATTGTTCAAGCCATTCCTTGCATTGGTTGGCACAATCACTGAAAACTTATTCGCATTGCCAAATCCTGCAGCAGAAGAGTTCGTTGTAACAGAAGCCAATACTGCAGAAGGCACAGCAGCATTATACGGATTATCAATGCTTCACACATTATTCAACTTAACGAACACACTGATATTAGTATGGTTCACACCAATGATTGCAAAACTCGTAAGTTTAATCATACCTACTCCAGAGAACCAGGAAAAGGAAGTATTCAAACTCAAATATATCTCTGCAGGTCCTCTCGCAACACCAGAATTATCAGTAGAGCAAGCCTTTGACGAAATAATACACTTCGCTCAAATCTCAAAGAAAGGTGCAGAATACGCACAAGAAGCTATCAACGAAACAGACGACAACAAATTGAACACACTCAAAGAGAAGTTGGTCAAATACGAAGAGATTTCCGACAGAATAGAATTTGAAATAGCTACATTCCTCAACGCTGTATCAGCTGAAGAAATAAGCAACGACACTTCTACCAAGATTAAAGCTATGTATAAGATAATAGGTGAATTGGAATCCTTAGGCGATTCAGGTGAGACAATAAGCAGAATCTTATCAAGAAAGAACATACATAAAAAAGAATTCGATGCTGAAAGTCTCAAGAACCTCAACATCATGGCTGATGCCGTAAACAACGCTTACGATGTGATGATTAACAACCTCACAGCAGCACACAAAGGAGAACTCATAGAAATATCTAATGCTTACAACGCTGAAGAACGACTCAACAACCTCAGAAACGACTTCAGAGACGCTATGATTGAAGAGATAGACAATAATAACAAAAGCTATCAGACCAACGTATATTATATGGACATCATGAACACTTACGAACAAATGGGTGACTTTATGATTAACATATCCCAAGATTTAGAAAAGGCTTTTATAAGAAAATAACAAACAATCAATCAAACAACAATAGAGAATGCTGCTCAAAAAAACATGGGCAGCATTTTTCTATTGTTAATTATCATTCTTATTTTATCTTTACAAATAATTATTATATTTGTAGAAAATTAAACTACATTATTATGAAAAGTAATTTATACTTCAACATCATCAGAAAAATAGCAATAACATTCATTTGTTGCATATCATTATCAGCTTACGCCCAGACAAATCCATGGGAGCTCATTCGTCATCAACCTGCTACTAATGCATTTATCATTACAGAAAATGGCAATATGCTTATTGCTGACTTTCTTTTTGAAAAAAACGGTGGCATATACATTTCAATAGACAAAGGCGTTCAATGGAAAAAAGTCTCTATCGAAGATTGTAATTATAATATCTTTTTGGAAGAAAACGGATACATATTTGCTGGCGGCGACGGCACTCACATAGCTCGTTCAGCAGACAGCGGACTCAATTGGGAGTTGCTCAGCTACGCTTCTGCTGTTGAAGACGTTCTTGGCGAAAATACAGAATATGCAGTATGTTATGCGATGACATTCCACAACGACAAGCTCTTTGTCGGCGACTTCTCTGGTGGTGGCATTGTATATTCCGAAGACAACGGAGAGACTTGGAACAAAACAGACATAGCTTCAATTACTTTCACTATAGAAGGGAAAGAAATGGTAGAAAACTTCTATAATCTCGTATCTTTCAACGGCGAGCTTTATGCATACGGTGTTTACTTCGTTTTTAAATATTTACCAGAAACAAACTCTTGGGAAGAAGTTCGTAACGACAGCAACTTCATGGCCGTATCAGCCGTTTATCAAGGCATGCTTTGCACAGGACGTTCTGTGATGAATGACGGCACTCATGTACCTTTCATTATCACATTCGATGAAAATGGAAATTGGGGAGAATTGCCTCGTCCAGAAAACACCATCGACAACAACATAAGAGCCATGTATGCCGCTGACGATTGCCTTTTCATTGGAATGCAGATGACAGGTTTATACTACACCAACAACGAAGGTAAAGAATGGCACACATTAAACGATGGTATTCCATACTACACAGGAACTTATTTTACTCCTATGAAATTCCAAAGCGATGAAGATTACATCTATCTTGCAGCTTACGAGCCTCCTTTTGCAACAACACAAAACAGCGGTTTATACCGTCTTGCCAAGACCGACTTACCTACATACAATGGAATAGAAGAAACCACAAATTCAAGTAAAGCTCTTTACGATGGCAAGTCACTCATCTTCGATAACACAATCGAAAATATTATTATAAGCGACATAAGCGGTCGTACATTACAAATAAAGTTTAGCGACAACACCGCTGATGTTGAAAATCTACAAAAAGGATTATATATCTATTCAGCCATCATAAATGGTGAAAAAGTAACAGGAAAATTTATCAAATAAAAAAGGAAAGCTGTCAATCTAATACAAAAGACATATTTCACCTTGCAGTGATTTTTGCACATCGATGACACGTTGGTTACGGCTGCCACGGAAATGTAACGATAAATCTCGTTCCGCTTCCACATATCGTCCATCGACAAGAACATCGCACAACTCTAGCAGCTGACGACGTGTAGGATGTTGCAACAAATTTTCAAAGCTGTACCCAGTGTAACACCAGATGGTCTTATCGGTACAGCTTTTTATTTTTCGTGCCAAAGCGATGAAGCCTTCAGGGTGCAGCATTGGATCGCCACCTGTGAATGTAACATTCATATCAGCATCGACTATACGCTTGAAGAGTTCTTCCACACTAACAGCCTCACCTCCATCTTCGTCCCACGACTGCGGATTATGGCAGCCCACACAATGGTTTCTGCACCCCGCACAATAAAGCGAGGTGCGAAGACCAATACCATCGACGGATGTACCGTACTTAATATCTAAGATACGGATACTATTTATGGATGACTCTGTCATTTAACTCTGCCAATTTTGCTTTGTTCCAACGTTCTGTGGTTCCAACGAGATAACCTGTAATACGTTGTAGCTTGTCGATATTATCGCTGCCGCATTTAGGGCATTTATCCAATTCTTGCTGTGCGTCTTCGTATCCGCAGTTCATACAACGGTTACGATTATGATTAACGGAACAATAGCCGATGTTATTTTTATCCATCAAATCAACGATGTCCATTATCGCCTGAGGATTATGTGTTGCATCGCCGTCTATTTCTATATAGAATATATGTCCGCCTCGTGTCAAGTCATGATATGGAGCTTCAATTTCAGCCTTATGTTTTGGAGAACATTTATAATAAACAGGTATATGATTAGAGTTTGTATAATATTCTTTATCAGTGATGCCTGGTATCTCTCCGTATTTCTTACGGTCGATGCGAGTGAATTTACCTGACAATCCTTCTGCTGGGGTTGCAAGCACACTGAAGTTATGCTGATAACGTTCTGAGAATTCATTGACTCTGTCGCGCATGTAAGTGACAATACGTAGACCAAGTTCCTGAGCCTCTTCGCTCTCGCCATGATGTTTTCCTACCAAAGCGATAAGACATTCAGCGAGACCGATGAAGCCAATACCGAGCGTACCTTGATTGATGACTCGTTCTATGGTATCGCTTGGCTTAAGATTCTCACATCCCGACCATAATGCTGACATCAACAATGGGAACTGCTTAGCAAGTGCTGTCTTTTGAAAATTATATCTGTTACATAACTGTTTTGCTGTTATTTCCAACAACTCGTCAAGTTTTGCGAAGAAGAGACCAATACGACGTGATTTATCTTCCTCACCCATACATTCTATAGCCAAACGTACAATGTTTATTGTTGAGAATGATAGATTACCACGTGCGATGGAGGTCTTCTCTCCAAAACGATTTTCAAAGACACGTGTCCTACAACCCATAGTAGCAACTTCATATAAATAGCGTTTAGGGTCGTTCTCATTCCATTTTTCATGTTGGTTATATGTCGCATCAAGGTTGACAAAATTAGGGAAGAAACGACGAGCTGCCACCTTACATGCAAAAAGGTACAAATCATAGTTCTTGTCTTCTGGCAAGTAGCTCACGCCACGTTTCTTTTTCCAAATCTGGATAGGGAAAATGGCAGTAGAACCTCTACCAACGCCTTCGTATGTAGATTGCAATAACTCTCTGATGATACAACGGCCTTCAGCGGAAGTATCTGTTCCATAGTTGACAGAAGAGAATACGACCTGATTACCACCACGTGAATGTATGGTGTTCATATTATGAATGAAAGCCTCCATCGACTGATGCACTCTATTGACAGTACGATTTATGGCATGTTGTTTCAATCGTTCGTCACCTTGAAGCAAATCAAGTTCACGATATAAATAATCTTCTATTTCTATATCATACAAATGTTTCAAATCGAAGCCTGTGAGTTCTTCAATCGTTTTCACCTCTTCAATAAAGCTAAGGCGTACGTATGGAGCGAGATAAAAGTCGAAAGCAGGAATAGCCTGACCTCCGTGCATTTCATTCTGCACAGTCTCCATTGAGATACATGCCATAAACGATGCTGTCTCGATACGTTTTGTTGGACGGCTCTCGCCATGTCCAGCTTCAAAACCGTTTTCAAGTATTTTATCTAAAGGATGTTGTATGCAGGTCAGAGATTTTGTTGGATAATAATCTTTGTCGTGAATATGGAGGTAATTACCTTTCACCGCCCACAATGTTTCCTCTGCAAGCAGATAATCATCCACAAAAGGTTTTGTTGTTTCCGATGCGAACTTCATCATCATGCCAGCTGGAGTATCAGCATTCATATTAGCATTTTCTCTTGTCACATCGTTAGATTTGGCCTCCACTATTTCCAAGAACATCTCACGAGTCTTAGCTTTACGGGCTATGCTTCTTTTGTCGCGGTAGGCAATATAACTCTTAGCTACTTCCTTACGAGGAGAAGCCATGAGTTCCATTTCTACCATATCTTGAATTTCCTCAACCGACGACTGTTCCTTGCCGCGGAATTCAATACGGTCTACAATTTTATATACGAGAACATCATCTTCGCCAGCCTCAGTAGTAAGCATCGCCTTACGTATTGCAGCTGCAATTTTTTCTCTATTAAAGCCGACAATACGGCCATCTCTTTTAACTACGGTATGTATCATAAAAAAAAATTGAGAAGCAAAATTATAAAAAACATTTATAGCAAAGTTATGCTAATAAAAAAAATATTCAACAATTATTTAACAAGGAAATATCACATAAACAAAAAGGGTGTAAAACATATAACTATATGATTTACACCCTTTTGGCGGAGAGAGAGGGATTCGAACCCTCGGACCGGTGAACCGGTCAACGGTTTTCGAGACCGCCCCATTCGACCACTCTGGCATCTCTCCTATTTTTTAAGGCAACAAGACTACATGACAACAAGACTACAAGTTTTAGAACTTAAAATCATATGACTTTTGTCTTTAGTTTTTAGTCTTTAGCCTTTAAAGAACAAAAGCGACTTTGAAGTCGCTTAATTTCCGCGGAGAAAGAGGGATTCGAACCCCCGGTACATTGCTGTACAACGGTTTTCAAGACCGCCGCGATCGACCACTCTGCCATTTCTCCGCTGCAAAGATACAACTTTTTTGAATCGCGCAACTATTTTTGAAAAAATTTTTATTTTTTCTTATTTTCACCAAATAAAAACAGTATTTTTGTAAGGGTAATATGAGAAGACTATATAGATATATTATTTTGTTAATATTGATAATCACAACATTGAATATCACATCATGTGGTGATGTATCAAGGTCGTATTGTGAAGAAATTCTTAATTATTCTTACACAGAAAACGACTCATTAATTGAGAATAATATCTCTTTGGCAGAAAAATGCTCTCAAAAATATCACAAACGACCAGAATATCTTCAAAAAATATCACAAATTTATTACTCAAATGCTATATCAGATTACACTTCAGATAATTTAATCTCAGCTGCAAAGAAATTGTTACTAGCCTTAGATAATATCAACGAATATTTCTCTAGGATAGAAAACATAAAATCTTTCGACTATCAATTCAGAGGAGAGATTTACGAAAGGCTAGCCGATATATATAAAGACATCAATTCATTGAAACCTGCCGCAGAACTCTACGACAAAGCTCTCGCCGACTATGAAGCATCTGGTAACAAAGAAAAAGTATTGAACACTCTTATAAAGACAGGCAAACTTTATCAATACAATCATATCCCTAATATCGCGATGATTTATTTCGAAATAGCAGAAGAATATGACGAAATACCAATAAATATATATAGAAAAATTATCGACAATAAGATTGTAACTTTATATGAACTAAACGATTACAAAAACGCCGACTCTATTTTCAAAAATCATTTTAACATTAAGATTCAAGATTACGACTTCCACTCTGCAATAGGCACAAAATATTTCTACGAAAGAAATTATAAGGAAGCACTACCCCATCTTAAATATTGTTTCGAGAACGGCAACCAACAAGAGAAACTTGCTGTATCTGAAAAACTAGCCGAGGCATACTTCAACCTCAAAGATCATGATAACGAAATGTTCTACATACAACATCAAGCTAAAAACAATTCCATAGAAATCAGAAGAACACCTTTAAAACTCGATTTAGAAAAACTCTTCGACACATATTATAGTACCATCAACAATCAAAACATAAAAGTTCGTAATAATTACAATATCGTAATCATCGTAATATTCATCATAGCAATAGCATTTTTCATCTTGATATATTTGAACAACAAAAAGAAATATCTAGAAAAAATCAAAAAAGCTGAAGAAACGATAAACGATAATCACGAAAAGATTCAAAGCAAAGACAAAATCATCGATAATATTTCCAAAAAGATAGAAGATTTAGAATCCTCTAAGATAAATATCGATTTTGAAGAAGCATATAAGTCATTTTGCGAAAGTCATATCTACAAGAAGATAAAATCACATTTAGAAGGCAGAGTCATCCTCATAAAGAACATACAGGAAAACTCCAAGCTCGCACTTTCCAACAATGATATGATTGCTCTTGTAAAAACTTTCAACAGCCACTTCCCTAACACATTCTCATCATTAAAGAAAGACTACGAAGGCATAACTGCCAGCGATACAAAATTCTTTATCCTAAGTTTTATGAACTTGAATGATATTGAAATTGCCGTACTGCTTGGACTGACATACAGCGCGTCGAATAAAAGAAGTAAAAAAATCAAGGATATTTTTAACATTAAAAGCGATTTAAGCGACTTTGTAGTACAATATACCAAATCGAAATTTTAGCGAAAGTTTTCTCATAAAGGAATATAAAACAAATACTTACAAAAATAATGTAAATAAATTTCTAGAATTTAAACGTTAAAATTTATTGACAAAATTCAAAGTATAAGTATCTTTGCAATCGAAAATAAAATTTTAACAAAATGAAAAGAATACTAACATTATTATTGTGTTTCTTCGCAACACAAATCATTGCTCAAGAAAAAAATATCAACGCTTTTATTTCTTACGGAACATTTAACATCACAGAAGAAGGTACCTCACCTTATTTAGAAACATACATCACTTTCGATTGCAACAGTCTGATGTATGTTAAAGAAGCAGACCAATACCAAGCAACAGTAAACTTGACTGTTATTTTCAAACAAGGAGAATCTATAAAGAATTACGACAAGTATTCTATCAATAGTCCAAAGGTAAGCGACACAACAAATTTAAACGGTTTCTTCATGGATTTCCAACGCTATTCACTAGCTAATGGAGAATATCAAATGGAAATAACAATTGAAGATGCCAATAACATAGGTAAAATGCCTTTTAAAGTTTCTGAAAGCATCTTAATCGATTTTCCAGAATCTATCTGCTTCTCAAGCATTATCGCTCTTGAAGATTATAAACCAACTACAGAAGTAACAGCCAACACTAAAAACGGCGTCGAAATCATCCCTATGATTATGCCTTATTACCCAGAATCAATCAACAGACTCTCATTCTATGTTGAGATATACAACACTAAGAAGATTTTGGGCGAAAACGAAAAATATCTCCTCAACACATATATCAAGACTTTTGAAAGCAATACCCTGGTAAACAATTTATACTTCACCAAAAGAATGAACGTAAAAGACACTGAAGTAGTTATTAACACCATGGATATTAGCAGCCTCCCTACTGGCAACTACTATTTAGTACTCGAAGCTCGCGACAGAAACAACGAAATAATAGGTTACAACCAATTCTTCTTCCAAAGAAGCAACTCTAATTATCAAATCGATAACAGCATCTTGTCTTCAATTGATCCAACGAATGTATTCTCTGGCAGTATAGACAACATCGACACAATTAGAGAATACATCAGAACATTGGCACCTATTTCTTCACAAATTGAAATAGAATATGCTAACAACTTAATAAAGAGCGACGACATAAAAACAATGCAACAATATTTCTACAGTTTCTGGTCAAGTCGCAGCACATTATCACCAGATGTTGAATGGGAAAAGTATTTCGCACAAGTACAACGTGTTAACGCTTCATTCTCAGCATTAAAATTAAAAGGTTACCAAACTGATAGAGGTCGTGTATTCTTAAAATACGGAGCTCCTGACAGAATCGTTCAAAATCATAATGAATCAGGTGCTTATCCTTACGAAATATGGCATTACTACACATTGGCAAACCAAAGAAACAAGAAGTTCGTATTCATGAGTAAAGATATAGTAACCAACGACTTCCAACTCATACACTCTGATGCTATAGGCGAAATCAACAACTCACGCTGGACAAACGAAATCTACTCAAGAACTTATAGCACATATCAAGAATTCTATAACGAAGATGGCTCAGTCAACCCTGACTTCTACTACGGTGATGACGCTAAGGACTACTACGACAATCCAAGATAAGCAAAAGTAAATTCTTAACATACCACATATTTTATCTTATACCTCAATGGGACTCTCAGAAATGGGAGTCTTTTTTTTTAAGACTACAAGACCACAAGACTACAAGACTACAAGACTACAAGTTGTGATTATAAAGTTTATTATATTGTACTATTTTTATACTCTTGCTACATCCTCGGTTTGTTGTTTTATTGTCTTTTTTATTATCTTTGCAAACATGAAAAAAATAGCAATAGTAATATTAAATTATAACGGCAGAAAATTATTAGAAACGTTTCTTCCTAACGTCATAAAAAACAGTTCTGACGTTGCTGATATTATTGTTGCCGACAACAAATCCACTGATGATTCGGTGGAATTCATGAGAAATAATTTTCCTAATATAAGATTGATTCTTAACGACTTCAATGGAGGTTTCGCAACAGGATATAATATAGCTTTACGCCAAGTTGAAGCCGATTATTATGTACTGCTTAACTCAGACATTGAAGTTACACCTCATTGGATTGAGCCTGTCATAAAACTGATGGAGAGCGATGAAAGCATAGCAGCCTGTCAGCCGAAAATATTATCGTATCACGATAAAGCTAAATTCGAATACGCTGGAGCAGCTGGCGGTTATATCGACAAATATGGATATCCATTCTGTCGCGGAAGAATATTCCAAAATCTAGAAACAGACAACGGACAATTTGATGATGTAAAGGAAATATTCTGGGCCACAGGAGCATGTATGTTCGTAAGAGCTTCTTTATACCATCAATATGGCGGTCTCGACGATAGTTTCTTCGCTCACATGGAAGAGATTGATTTCTGTTGGAGAGTGAAGAACTTAGGATATAAAATAATGTATTGCCCCGATTCTAAAGTATATCACATCGGTGGCGGCACATTACCAAAATCATCTGCAAGAAAGACTTACCTCAATTTCAGAAATAACCTTTCATTATTGATGAAGAACATCCCCGATGGAAAAGTCTTCTGCACAATATTTTACAGATTCTTCCTAGACTGGGTCGCTGGCATAAAATTCCTATGCGATGGCAGCTTCGCAGACTTATTTGCCGTGTCAAGAGCTCACGTCAGTTTCTTACGCCAAATTCCTAAACTGAGAAAAGCAAGAAGACAATATCCACGTAACAAAGTATCACAGGTATATCAGAAAAACATTGTCTTCAAATACTTTCTCGAAAAGAAAAAATATTTTAACGACTTGAACACCAAGGATTTTTCGTAAAAAGAAGTAATAATGTAATAGTATTATATTATGCTTTACAACTATTACTAATCAAATACATCACAGCTTCTTCATAACCTTTTAAACCCTTGCCAACAATAGATTTGACAGAAGCCTCCGCAGTGTAGGAATGATGACGATATTCTTCCCTAGAATAAATATCACTGATATGTACCTCAACAACAGGTGTTTCTATTGAACGAATAGCATCAGCTAAAGCTATTGAAGTATGACAATATGCTCCAGGATTGAAGACGACTCCGTCATAATTGTCCCAAGCCTCATGCAATTTATCTATCAAAACGCCTTCATGATTAGACTGAAAATAATCTAGCTGATGTTCTGGAAAATTATTTTTCATCTTCTCCACAAAATCCACAAGTGATTCCGTTCCATATATTTGAGGCTCTCTCCTACCTATCAAATTAAGGTTAGGTCCGTTTAAAATTAAAATTTTCATTATTTTTTTTGCAAACTTAAAAAAAAAACTAATACCTTTGCCTCGACTTTCAATAGGGGTGCCTTTTTTACGAAAGTAAAATGAAATACAGGCTGAGATCACACCCTCTGAACCGGATACGGATAATGCCGAGACCGGGAAATGAGCAACATCAAAATTTCCTCCTATTGATTTAAAATTATTATTAACTTTAAATCAATGTATTATGTTCAAACAAATCAAAAAACTAGTCTTTATTGCAGTCATGATGCCACTGCAATTACTCGCACAATTTAATCTTAACGGAAATGTCTTCGACAAGGAAAATCACGAAGCATTATTAGGTGCTCACATCTCAATAGAAGAATTAGAACTTGTTTCGGTAAGTGACAAATTTGGTAATTTCAGATTTGAAAACATAGAAACAGGAAGTTACACACTAGAAGCATCTTACGTCGGATTTAAGATTTATAAAACTACGGTTAACATCAACAAAGACACCAATATAAAAATAGCAATGACGATGGATTCAATGATGGAAGATGAGATTATCGTCACAGCTTCTCGAGTAGGAGAAAAGACTCCTCTCACCTACTCCGAAATATCATCTAAAGAATTGAAAAAGAGCAACCAAGGTGCAGACCTTCCATATCTTCTACAGAATACACCTTCAATAATCGTCACATCAGACGCTGGCGCAGGCGTAGGTTACACCAGCATGAGAGTGAGAGGCAGCGACTTGACAAGAATCAACGTCACGTTAAACGGAGTGCCTATCAACGATGCAGAATCTAATCTCGTTTATTTCGTTGATTTACCAGACTTAGCATCTTCAGTAGACAACATACAGATACAGAGAGGCGTAGGCAACTCAAGCAATGGAGCCGCAGCTTTCGGCGCATCCATCAATATCAAAACAGACGAACAGACAACAGAACCTTTTGCAAGATTGAGCAGTTCGGCAGGTTCCTTTAACACATTAAAAAACACCATCAATTTCTCTACTGGAAGAAATAAAAACGGATTTAACTTCAACGGAAGAATAAGCAAAATAAACTCAGAAGGTTATATCGACAGAGCTTATTCCGATTTATTCTCATACCAACTCTCTGCTTCTTGGTCAAACAAAAACAACTTCTTCAAATTCATGATTATGAACGGGGAAGAACAGACTTACCAAGCATGGAACGGTTGCCCGAAAGATAGTCTGGAAACAAATCCTACCTTCAACCCCGCTGGCATGATGTACGACAAAAATGGCAATTTCATAGGTTATTATGAAAACGAAATCGACAAATACAAACAGACTTATTATCAATTACATTACGCTCATAGCTTCTCACAAAATATAACATTAACAGCATCAGCGTTTTTAACTACAGGTAAAGGTTATTACGAAAACTATAAAAACGACAAGAAACTTTCAAGTTACGGATTACAGCCTTTTGTTATGTCTGACACCATTATCAACAGAGTTAACTTGGTACAACAGAAATGGTTAGACAACAGATTCTACGGAATCAACCTTACATTAAACCAGAAAGCTGGCAAGTTCGACATTAACTACGGCGGCAGCTGGAACAAATATAACGGTGATCATTATGGAATAATAAACTGGGCAGAATATGCCGTACCATTAAATTACAGATGGTATGAAAACACTGGCAACAAAGAATATTATAACATTTATGTATCAAGTAATTACGAATTAAATTCACATCTCAACTTCTTTGCTGAAATACAATATAGGCATATCGACTATGACTTAAATGGTATTCATGACGATTTGAACGACATCACTCAGAATCATATCTTCAATTTCTGGAATCCTAAAGGTGGCATTTTTTACACCATAAACGAAAATAATTCAGCATATTTTTCAGTTGCATATTCCAACAGAGAACCGAACCGCGACATTTACACCGATGCAGACGAGATTCAAAGAGAGAATATCACACACGAAAAACTCATTGATTATGAATTAGGTTATTCATATAGAAACAGGAAGATAGCTTTAAACACCAACATTTTCTATATGGATTATAAAGACCAACTTGTTCTGACAGGTGAAATCAATAATGTTGGCAATAGCATTATGACAAATGTAGATAAAAGCTATAGATTCGGTTTGGAAGGAAGTCTCGCTTATCAAGCAAACAGATACTTCGCTTTGGATTTTAATTTTGCTTTAAGTCAGAACAAGATTTTGAATTATATTGATTTTGTTGACAATTACGATGCTGACTGGAATTATTTAGGACAAATCGAGAACAATCTTGGCACTACCGACATTTCATTTTCACCAAATGTCATTTCCGGTTTGAATCTGAAAGTAACGCCAGTAAAATATTTAGACATAGTATTTCAGGAGAAATATGTTGGAAGACAATATATTGACAACACCTCTACCCTTTCAAGAAGTTTAAATCCTTATTTTGTAAGTAATGTCAATATAAATTACGAATGGAAACAATCGTGGTTTAAGACATTGAATATCAATCTTGCAATAAACAATATCTTCAACAAAAAATATTGCAGCAACGCCTGGGTTTACAAGGCTCTTATCGGCGAAAGTGAGTATATCGAAGACGGATATTTTCCACAAGCTGGTATCAACTTTATGTTTGGAATTATTGTAGAGATTTAAGGTCCACTAATTTTCACGAATCTTCACGAATAGAAATGAAAGGTATTTCATTTCCTTACGTCTCTCCACGTATCGCAATCTCCACGTATCGCGAGTATCTCAGGGATTTATAACAAAATGTAGAGACGCGTCAATGTTTCCTGCATAATAAACACACATGATCTGACCCCAAAAAGTTGGACGGATTAATAAAACAGTTTATGTATAAAGAGTTCGGTATTGCACCGGACTCTTTCCTTTTAATTTCAATTTGATTCTATCGTTATTATAATAATGAATGTATTTTTTTAATTGTTT
>JAZLEF010000052.1:0-3516 GCA_045615125.1 Bacteroidales bacterium | reverse complement strand
CCAACTTCTTGATTTCTGCTTCAGTGTCGATATTATCTGTCACAGGGATGAAATATTCTGTAGCCTTTACCAAGAAACCGAATGCGTCTTGTGGTGTTTCTGTCACATAATTGATTGAGCTAACATTACATAACTTCATGATGACAGAATCGAATTCTTTGTTGACGCTGCCGTCTTTATCCACAACGATGATTTCGATAGCTTCTTTCATTGAGATGTTCTTCTCAGCGCGAATCTTACGGATGTTATTGATAACGTCTTGAGTGAACAAGAATTGATTTAATATATCATTGTCAACGACTTTTTGTGCAGGTTGTTGAGCGATGATGAGGTCGTTGCCGTCTTCACGTTCTTTCAAGAGATGCCAGATGTCTTCAGTGATGAAAGGCATGAAAGGATGTAATATCTTCATGAGGTTTTCGAAGAATGTGACAGTTGCATTGTATGTCACAGCGTCTAATGGCTGGCCCATTGGAGCTTTCACCATTTCGAGATACCATGAGCAGAAGTCGTCCCAAACGAGTTTGTAGATTCCCATCAAAGCGTCGGAGAGACGATATTTGTCGAGGTTGTCGTTTGTTTCTTGAAGCACTTGTTGGAAACGTTCTTCGAACCATTTCATCGCCATCTTAGCTGTCTCAGGTTGAGCTATGTTTTCATCTACTTTCCATCCTTTTACGAGACGGAGAGCGTTCCACATCTTGTTACAGAAGTTACGTCCTTGTTCGCACAATGCCTCATCGAAAGGAAGGTCGTTGCCAGCAGGAGCTGTGAGCATCATACCTACTCTCACGCCGTCGGCTCCGTATTTGTCGATGAGTTCGATTGGGTCTGGAGAGTTGCCCAATGACTTAGACATCTTACGACCGAGTTTGTCGCGGACGATACCTGTGAAATATACTTTCTTGAAAGGAACTTCTTTTTGATATTCTTCGCCAGCCATAATCATACGAGCGACCCAGAAGAAGATGATATCCGGACCAGTGATGAGGTGGTGTGTTGGATAATAATATTTGAATTCTTCGTTGTCAGGATTCAAGATACCGTCGAACAATGAGAGAGGCCACAACCATGAAGAGAACCATGTGTCGAGGCAGTCGCTTTCTTGACGGAGGTCGTCCATTGTTATGCTGTCGCCAGCTTTTTCTTTAGCTAGTTTAAGAGCTTCTTCTGGAGTTTCAGCAACAACATAACCACCTTCTGGGAGGTAGTAAGCAGGGATTTGATGACCCCACCAGAGCTGACGGCTGATACACCAGTCTTTGATATTTTCTAACCAGTGACGGTAGAGGTTTACATATTTTGAAGGATAGAACTGGATGTCGCCTTCGAGAACTGGTTTAAGAGCGATTTCTGCGAGGTGTTCCATCTTGAGGAACCATTGCATTGAGAGTTTAGGTTCGATAGCGACGTGAGTACGTTCTGAGTAACCCACCTTATTATTATAGTCTTCAACTTTTTCGAGGAGACCAGCAGCGTCGAGGTCTTTCACGATTTGCTTACGGACAGCGTCGCGGTCCATTCCGACGTACATACCAGCAGCTTCGCTGATAGTAGCGTCGTCGTTGAAGATGTTAATGCTTTGTAGATTATATTTCTCGCCGAGCATATAGTCATTCACGTCGTGAGCTGGTGTCACTTTAAGACAACCTGTACCGAATTCTATATCGACGTATTCATCTTCGATGACAGGGATAGCGCGGCCTACGAGAGGAACGATGACCTTCTTACCTTTAAGATGTGCGTTCTTAGGGTCGTTAGGGTTGATACACATTGCAGTGTCGCCCATGATAGTCTCAGGACGTGTTGTTGCAACGATAGCGTAAGTATCTTCGCCTTCTACTTTATAACGGAGGTAGAAGAGTTTGCTATGTTCTTCTTTATAGATAACTTCTTCATCGCTGAGAGCAGTGAGAGCTGCAGGGTCCCAGTTGACCATGCGGACGCCGCGGTAGATGAGACCTTTATTATATAAGTCGCAGAAGACGTGGATGACGCTCTTGCTGCGTGTTTCGTCCATTGTGAAAGATGTGCGTTCCCAGTCGCAAGAAGCGCCGAGGCGACGGAGCTGTTTGAGGATGATGCCGCCGTGTTCGTGAGTCCAGTCCCAAGCATGTTTGAGGAACTCTTCACGAGTGATGTCGGTTTTCTTGATGCCTTGTTGAGCGAGTCTGTTAACGACCTTAGCTTCTGTTGCGATGGAAGCGTGGTCGGTGCCAGGAACCCAGCAAGCGTTTTTGCCTTGCATACGAGCGCGGCGTACGAGAACGTCTTGTATTGTATTATTCAACATGTGACCCATGTGAAGAACGCCTGTTACGTTTGGTGGAGGGATAACGATAGTATAAGGTTCGCGTTCGTCTGGTGTAGAATGGAAGTAATTCTTGTCTAACCAATGTTGATACCATTTACCTTCGGTATCTTGTGGACTGTATTTACTGCTGATTTCCATTTATATCTTGTTTTTTTTATGAATAAAATCTTTAGAACTTGCAAAGATAATAAAAAGACTAAAGGTCAAAGGCTAAAGGCTAAAGTTTTTTTTGCTATGAGTTATGAATTGGGATTATTAGCATTATACGCAATAAAATTTTAAATATAAATCCTGTCAATCACCAAAAAAATACAAAAAAAACATTCCTTTTATCAAAAAACAACTACATTTGTAGGCATGAATTCAAAATACCTAAAAATTAGAAGTATGAAAAAGTCAATCACATTATTAACATTGTTATTCATTGCAATGTTTTCGTTTGGACAAACTTCGAACGAGAATATTACAATTAAAAAGCGTAATGGCAGGATTATCAATGTTGAGACTAACGAGAGATTATCCAAATTAGAGTTAAAGTCGATGCTTGATGAAGAATCGTACGACTCATATATTAGAGGCAGAAATCGTTATATAGCATCTATTCCATTTTGGGCAGCCACTGCCATTGAAGGAGCGTTTTCGATAACATATATTGCAATGGGCTACGACTTAAAGTACGATTGCATCAACAATCACGACCACCAACAAGAAAATGGAAACGGAAATGACGAGTATTGTGAAAATTGGACTGGGGCAATATTATATTGGGCAATAGGCGGATTTTTCGCTACCGGAGCTGTCATGTACGCCATTCCGTCAACGATACTGACAATCAGCAGTCACCGAAAGCTCAATGCGGCTGTTGAAGGTTACAATCAGAAGTCGTCAGATGTAACACTCAATTTAGGTGCGACGAACAACGGTTTCGGGCTTACGCTGAAATTCTGAGATTTGATTTTTAAAAAAAGAAAGACATATTTATGTAAAGGTTGGATTATTTCCGACCTTTTTCTTTTAATTAACCATGATGTTACAAAAAATCCTCTTTGATTTCAGAAAAATTTTCTTATCTTTGCCAACCTTAAAGTCGCAAAGTCAGAAAGTCGCAAAGACTGAAAGTTTTTTGAGATTATAGGATTTTGAGATTTTGAGTTTCTTTATTGAAGACGAATTAAATCTATTTATTAATTAAAAATTTTTAA
>JAZLEF010000051.1:0-17604 GCA_045615125.1 Bacteroidales bacterium | reverse complement strand
GAATGCAAATCAAGATTTAATGGAAAGATTAGAGAAAGCTCAATCTTATAATAGCGAGGCTGTTGACTTATATAAAAGCGACAGTTTAGAACAATCTTTATATAAGTTCATTGATGCCCTTAGTTTGATAGAAACATTGCCTGAAGATATGACAGAAGAAGAAAAGCATTTGGCTTCTAAGGTGTACAATAATATCAACGGCATTTTTATATCCGTATATGACTACCATTTTAACGCTCTATCAGCAAAAAGAGCTCTTCATTATCAAAAAATCGCCAATGAGATAGATAGTATTATTTTTCCTTCAGTGTGCTTAGCAATGGCTAGCACATTCACGTCTGAAACAGAAGCTGATTCTGTAATGCTTTATCTTAAAATGGCCGAACCTTATCTTGATACCATTAACGACATCGGGAGGTATATTATGGCTCAACATTTATTATCTACAGTATATTATAATCAAGGAAAATTTGATTCGTGTTTTCAGGTGTGTCGTAATATGATTGCATTCAAATGCAGACGTGGATTGGAAGCCAAAAGAGACTCCATGACATTAGGAATACAGATGTTTCATTCGCCTTACATGCTTCAGTCAAAACCATATTTATTAAAAGTGCTTGAATATGAGACAAGATATGATATAATAGGTTCGATAATGCTGTTACTGGAAAAAATATATGAATATGAAAACAATCAAGACAGCGTGAATTTCTGTCGTAAATATTATGGAGCATCTATTGAATCAAAAATAAAAAGAGATGACAATAAAGACGATCTAACCAAGATATACGAAATTTATGCAGAGAAACGGGATGCTAAAATCAATGAATTGCGCGAACTGAAAAAGACAAAAAAGAAAACATCATTGATATTGATAGCAATTGTAATATCAATGTCGGTTTTGTATTTCATTTTCAGAAGAAACAGTATGAAACTCAACAAACAGTCAGAACACTATAATAACATCATAGCAGACATAGAGTTCAAACATTCAATAGTGGATGGCAGGATAAAGAAGATGAATGTAGAACTACGCAAAAAGAAAGATATCATTAAGTCTAAGGAAATAGAACTTGATGAGATGAAGCAAAAAATAGAGAGAATTGAAAATTCTCCTAATATTCCTAATATCGAATCTTATTATAAATCTGATATATGCCGTAAAATCGTCAACAGAAAAGCCACCGACTTCTCTGCCCTAACCAACGAAGATTTTGCATTGCTGATACAAGCAGCCGACAAGCATCTCAATAATATCACAACGAGACTGAAAGAGAAATATCCGAAAATAAACAAAGAAGATTTATATTATATATGCCTGATTCTGCTCAACACAGATGAAAACAAAATGCAATATTTAATAAACAAAAACCGTAAAACTATTTGGTATAGACTCAGCAAAATCAGAAATATGTTTGAATTGGAAAACAATGATGACATTTTAATCTATTTAATAGATAATTTCATCAATTAAAAAGTATAATCAATAGAGGTTTATTAAAGCTAAGTTGTTATCAATCAATTATAAAAAAAATATTTTACCACAAAATGTAACATAATTTTTCAAAGTTGTATTTATGGAAAACGTATTTTTGTTCTATAAAATAATCACGACTTATGAAAAAGACTTTACTATTTATTTCAATTATGTTGATTGCATCTGTTTTGAAATCACAAGACGACATAGATGCAGGCTGGTATCTTTTCCCTGACAGCACATATAATAATGACGTATTGGGAATTACGCATTTGATAGAGACAAAAGATGGTAACTACATAACATCTATGTATGACTATTCGAATTATTATAAATCCCAAGACGATGCGACTATATTTGAAATTAATTCGGACGGTGTTATTTTAAATGAGATTAAAGTTGATATTGATGATAGTTATAGATTAAATGACATTGTTTATGATATACAGAATGACACAGTAAATGTTTTAATGCACTGTATTGGTATTCATCGCAATTGTGCCATGATGTTGCATTCATATCTTTTGCCAGACTTTACATTGACGGAGCATAGACAAATATGGTCTGCTGATTTTGAAAAACCGATGACGACTACTAAATTGGGAAGTTTTAGTCCATTGATTGACAATGAAGGCAATAGAACCATATCTTACACATATTCCAGCGAGGTGTTTTCCAATGTAAGACCTCCATACGGAAAAATCCTTTTCTTAAAATTAGACGCCTCTTGTAATGTAATATTGGAAAAATGGTTGGATTGTGCTGAATTGAATTATAATCACCTAAGTTTGGTATGCTATACATTTAATGAAGATACCACCAATTATAATGTGATGTTACGAATAGACAAGTCCCCGTGGAATTGCCAATATGTTCTTGACAATGAATTCAATCTTATAGATACACTATATTATGAAAAAGAAAGTGCAATGAATTACTGGGAATTTTCGGGTCAGCAAGCATATAGTCAAAATCCTAATAATGGAAAGATATACTGCATAACATCTGTCGCTCACCCAGAGATGATGTATGAACTTGCCGTATTTATGCTTGATAAGACAAATATGAAGGTTAAAATGATGAGATGTACAGATACTCCAGATAATATATGTAATACCACAGGACTGGGTAATTACTTGGCCTATTCAAAAAACGGTGATATTTATGGAATGGGAATTTATGATTTTGATTATTTTACGAATAATCCTAATTATGAATGCAAATTATACATAGTAAAATTTGACGAAAATCTTAAGAAATTAAATGAATGGTATTATGAGATTGAGAAAGAGTATATGCATCATTTTGATCATATTTATTGCACGGAATCTGATGACATTATTGTGACAGGATATGTTGTAAACAACGATACCAATTATCCTTGCATCGTCAAATTCCCCGCATCAGCATTTAATCCTGACAATATAGAAGAAGCACACGCTAATGGTCTGCATCTTGCTGTCGCTTATCCAAATCCAGGCGGAGATATATTGAATATCAGATGCGGATTACGGAATGCGGTTTTGTCAGTCTATGATATCCAAGGAATAAAAATCCACGAACAGGAAATAACAGACGACGTCACTTCAATAGATGCTTCTAAATGGCAAAGCGGAACCTACATCTGGAAATTAGGAATGAGGAATGAAGAATTAGGAATGAAGGAAGTGGAGAGCGGGAAGTGGGTTAAATGAAGAACTTTAGAATCTTAGAGCTTTAGAAATTTCTAAAGCTCTAAAATTCTAAAAAGGAGTCCCGTCAGGGACGATAGTTCCCAGGCAGGTATGAAGAGCGGAGGGATTCCGGGCTGCGCTCTTCATACCTGCCTGGGAACTGACGTTCCTTCGGAACTGTTTCAGGAGTTGAAAGTTTCTCGCAAAGTAAATCTCTGCGTTGCTCTGCGTCTCTGCGAGAGTTTTTTTTAGTTAGAAATGAGGAGTTAGGAGCTATTATTTTCCGTCTCCGTCTCCAATTTCAGTTTCCGTCTCCAATGCGTTAGGGATTGGAGCGGCATCCTTTGCGAGCGGAGTCGGATATTGGAGTCGGAGACGGATGTTGAAGACGAATACGGAATTTGGAAGCGAGACAGTGTCGGAGTGAGCAAAGATATAGCGGAAAGCCCGACGGCGTAGCCGGAACGCCCCAAAAAAGGAACTATGGATTTAAGGATTTGAGGACTCCATCACTCCATCACCACATTACTAAAAAAAGTTCAAAAGCCAAAGTCCTTCTGAGGTTCTAAAATTCTAGAGTTCTAAATTTCTTGTATTTAAGCTGTCATCAGTTTATACAGCATCTCTCTGTAGAGTTCTTTTTGCGAGATGTCACCTGTATTATATCCTTTTGATTTGAGGTCATATTCGCGGAGCACTTCAATACATGTCATGCATGCCACCCACGAATAATTACGGGCCGCCTCAAGATAATCATTAACAAAGAAAGGATTCACGCCAAGGATTGTAGCCAAGGTATTCTTGCTTTTATCTTTAGAATAATGTAGCTTCAGTAATTTAGTATAATATCCATAAAGAACAACTATTGTCATAAAGATAGGATTGTCGTTAGGATTGTCGCCGAAATAATTGATAATCTGATTAGCCTTAAGGAAATCTTTCGCGCCTATTGCTTTCTGAAGTTCGAAGACGTTAAAGTCTTTCGATATACCTATATTATATTCCACGTCGGCATCGTCGATGCGTTTTGAAGGAGGCAGTGCCACCATCAATTTCTCGAGTTCGTTTCTCACCTTATGGAGGTCGTTGCCAAGGAAATCGGCAATCATCTGAGCCGCCTTAGGCGTGATGTTATATTTCTTTGAAGCGAGATATTTCACAATCCATTCAGGGATGTTGTTGTCGTACAGTTTCTTCGACTCGAACAGCACACCTTTTTTGTCAATATATTTCGCCAGAGCCTTACGCTTGTCGAGTTTCTTGTATTTATAATTAATGACTAAAATAGTTGTTGAAGGAAGTTTGTCGAGATATTCCGAGAGACTCTCAATATCCTTTACGTTCTGAGCTTCTTTGACTATAACAACCAGACGCTCGCCCATCATAGGAAAAGCACGCGCTTGTGTCATAATGTCTTTTGCAGTTACATCACTGCCGTAAAGGACAACCTGATTGAAAGAGCGTTCCGCCTCATCAAGTATGTTATTCTCAAGCTCATCGCTGATAGTATCGATAAAAAAAGGCTCCTCGCCCATCAGAAAATAAATAGGATGAAACACCTTTTTCTTAATATCAGCTAAAATCTGTTCGTAAGTCATAATTATATAATTAGAAAACGTTTGTGCAAAGATAAGAAATGTCTAAAGACTAATGTCCAAAGACTAATGGTTTTTTATATAATAAAGCAAAAAAAACATTTGACTTTTGTCTTTTGTCATTAGTCATAATTTGTAACTTTGCAAAAATTTTAAATTATGTCTATATTATTTGAGACTTTGGTTTTCGGCCCTATAAGAAGCCGTCGTTTAGGAAAATCGTTGGGTGTTAATTTAATGCCTGAAATTGGAAAGATATGTTCATTTAACTGTATCTATTGCGAATGCGGATGGAATCCAGAAGAAAAAGTCACGAGCAAATTGCCGAAGAAAGAGGTTTATGAAAAAATGTTGGAAGAAAGATTAAAAGAGTTGGTCGGCACCGAAATGGAACCCGACAGCATCACTTTCTCTGGCAATGGCGAGCCAACATTACACCCCGACTTCGCCGAGATAATCGACATCACATTGAGACTAAGAAATCAATATATCCCTAATGCAAAAATCAGCGTCCTGACAAATGGAACCATGTTGCATAAAAAAGAAATCTTCGAGGCTATTTCCAAAATCGACAACAACATTATTAAAATTGACGGTGGCACATACGAGATGATAAAAGCTATCAACAAGCCCAATGTCGACTTCGATTTAGAGAAATATATCAACTTACTTCAAGAATTTAAAGGAGACCTGATTATACAGACATGCTTCTTAAGAGGAGAACATAAGGGTGTTAAAATAGATAACACTACAGAAGAAGAGTTAAGTCTTTGGTATGAACATATAAAAAGAATAAATCCACGAAAGACTATGATCTACGCCATTGAACGCGAGACCCCAGAAAAAAATCTGGAAAAGATAAGCCTCAAGGAATTAGAGCAAATAGCTGAACCTCTGAGAGAAATAGGATTTAATGTTGAATGTTTTGGCGTTTGATTGTTTTGAAAAAAAAATAGAAAAAAATAATTGTTATAATTAAAAAAAACAGTAAATTTGCCAATCGAAAAAAAAGTTTTAATCATGGATAAAAAATTCACAATTATCAACATCGTATTAGTTATTATCGCCATCTTTTTGGCATATAAAGTTTACGACAGTATCAGCCAACCAGTTAAGTTTGCAAACGAAAAAACAGCTCGCGAAATTAAAGTAGTTCAAAACCTTAAAGACATCAGAAGCACACAAGTATTGTTCAAACAAAACTATAACAGATACACAGCTAGCTTCGATTCATTAATTGAATACATCCGCACAGGCGAATTAGCAATCGTTAACATTATCCCAGATCCAAACGATACAACATTTACAAAAACCATCAACGATACAGTTGGCTTCGTTAAAGTTATTGACTCAGTGTTCAAGAACAGAACAAACTTCAATGTTGAATCATTACGTTATATCCCATTCACAAATAACCAAGAATACGAAATCAGTGCTGGTTACATCATGCGTGGTGGTATGAAAATCCCTGTGTTCGAAGCTAAAGCTCCATACAAAACATATTTGAATGGTCTCGATCCTCAAAGAATCAGAAACGCAGCTGCTGAACAAGAAGCTGTTAACAAATATGCAGGTATGAAAGTTGGTTCAATGAACGAAGCATCAATTGACGGTAACTGGGAAAACCTTTAATATTATAATATGACTTCCTACTTATACCCATATATCCAGGAGTCTATTAATTTGAATAGTAAGAAAGATAACTATATTTTGACCATCCAATACTCATTGGATGGTCTTTCTTTTGTCATATTCGACACAGAAGAACAGAAGTTCGTCAGCCTTAAACATTATCATTTCTCAGAAAAAGACATTTCATTTGAAGACATAATAACAGAGCTTCAACAAAAAGAAGGATGGAATCTCAACGAGTTCAAAAATGTCAAAATATTAATAGATAATAATCTCAACACATTAGTGCCTAAAGAATATTATCATAAAGAATCAGAAAGAGATTACCTCAAACTTCTTGACATCAACAGCGATAAGATCAACAGCGACAGTATGTCAAACGGAATATACAACATCTACCCTATCCCGTCTGACATCGACAATGTCTTGAAGCTAAGTTATAAGATAAAGATTTATCATGCTTCAAGTATTAAAATTGAAAGTCTTATCAAAGAATTTTCAGAACGTATCCAAGGGACAAGAGCTTTTGTTAATGTTAAAAACAATTCATACGAACTAACGATAATAGACGACACCAAGCTCATCTTCCATAATTATTTCAGCTTTAACACAAAAGAAGATTTCTTATATTTCATACTCTTCACTTTCGAACAGCTGAAGATTGACAACGAAACAGTCGCCCTATATTTCATGGGACTCGTCGAGGAAAAATCCACTATTGTAGAGTTATGCTCTCGTTATGTAAGGAACATACGTTTCTTCAACAGAGACAACAATTACAATTATGCTAACGAATTAGATTCAATACCTTATTATTTTTATTACATTTTATATAGTTCCGTATCATGCGAATAATAAGAGGAAAACATCAAAGACGACAAATAACAGCTCCAAGCAATTTGCCAGTACGTCCAACGACAGACATGGCCAAGGAGAGTTTATTTAACATTTTAGAAAATCACTTAGATTTTGAAGACATCATCGCGCTAGACCTTTTTGCCGGCACTGGCAATATCTCATACGAATTGGTGTCAAGAGGCTGTCCTCGCGTCACTGCCGTAGACGAGAACAACAACTGTATCAAGTTTATACGCGACACTGCCAACAAGTTAAACATGGAGGAGTTGCTCGCTATACGTTCCGACGTATTCCGTTTCATTCCTATGCACAAGGTAAAATATGACCTTATCTTCGCAGACCCACCATACGACAGTCAACATTACGACTTACTCGTCAACCTAATCTTCGAACACAATCTGCTTAAAGAAGACGGAATGTTTGTAGTTGAACACAACAAATTCCTCGACTTCAAAGATCATCCTCGTTTTGTTGAGCAACGTAGATATGGCAAAGTAAATTTCAGTTTTTTCAAATAAATAGAATTATGAAAACAAGATTATCATTATTATCATTATTGGCATTTATGATGTTATCATTTAACATCATCGCACAAGATGTCGATTCACAAGATTTCGATGGTGCAAATTGTACAAGCATCATGGTTGGCAAAAATGCCACTACAGATGGTTCTGTTATAACATCACACACATGCGACGGCATGTACCGCACATGGCTTCGCTGGGAGAAAGCTCAGGAACATGAAAAAGGCGCTACTCAAAAAATTTACAGAGGAAGCATGCACACAAAGAACGCTTACGACAGCAAAGGCTTGGAATTAGCAGGAGAAATACCACAAGCAGCTTACACATATTCATACCTTAATACAGCTTATCCTTGCTTGAATGAAAAGCAATTAGCAATAGGTGAAACAACATTCTCAGGTCCTGACACTTTAGTCAACCCAGAAGGTTTATTTATGATTGAAGACTTGGAACGTATCGCGCTCCAACGTTGCGACAATGCAAGAGACGCCATCAGACTTATCGCTGAACTCATCAAAGAATACGGCTACGGTGACGGTGGTGAATGTATCACAATTGCCGACCCTAACGAAGTATGGTGCATGGAAATCATGGGTGAAGGCAAGAAAAAAATCGGCGGTATCTGGGCAGCACAAAGAGTTCCAGACGGCGAAGTCAGCGTTTCTGCTAACATTCCTAGAATAAAATACATCAACAGAAACGACCCTGACAACTTCATGTGTTCAGACAATATCGAGAAAGTCGCTAAGAAACACGGTTTATGTGACGGCGAAAGCGAATTTATTTGGTACAAAGCCTTTGGTAACGATTACTCAAACGGAAAGAACTTCCGCGAACGTGAATGGTTCATCCTCAGCTCATTGGCTCCATCATTAGGATTAAGCATGGAAGACGAAGACCTTCCATTCTCTGTTGTACCAGAAGAAAAAGTAGATGCTCGCAAAGTAATGGAATTACTTAGAAGCACATACGAAGGAACAGAATTAGACGTAACTCGTAATATCAAGACTATCAACAGAAACGGTGACACTATCGTAAGTCCTATAGCTAACCCATGGATGGGCGGCAACGACATCAACACCTACAACATGATTGCTCCTGGAACTGTTGACGCAAAACGTACAGTATCAGTATCATGGTGTTCATATTCATTCGTAACACAACTCAGAAGCTGGATGCCAAACGAAATAGGCGGCATCTGCTGGTTCGCTGTTGAAAATCCAGGTCAAAGCCCAAGAATACCTATCTTCACAGGTTCAACAAAATTACCTTCATGCTTCGAGGAATGCGGCCACTACAACTATAACGAAGAAAGTTTGTTATGGCGTTATCGTAAGGCTAACAAATTAGCTCAAATACAATGGGGCTCAACAAAGAAAACTATGATTGACAATGTCTTGAGATATGAAGAAAAAGCCATGAAAGAAATTCCTGCATTGGAAGAAGAAGTAAAGGCATTATTGGAAGAAGGCAAGAAAGAAGAAGCTCAAACATTATTAAACAGATATACATCAGATTTCGAAGCTGCTACAGCTAACACATGGAAAGAGATGGAACAAAGTTTCTGGGAAAGATTCTGGGTTAACTTCTAAGAATCATAATAAAAAACAAAAAGCGACGTCTGTAATTTAGACGTCGCTTTTTGTATCTTTGAACTAAGATATATAAAACAAAAAAAGCCGACTTTTCAGTCAGCTTTTCTGTGGTACCAGCGAGATTCGAACTAGCGACACATGGATTTTCAGTCCATTGCTCTACCAACTGAGCTATGGTACCCCGTTGTTTGCGAGTGCAAAGATACAACTTTTTTTTATAATACAACAAAAAAAATAATTTTTTTTGAAAATATTTTTTTATTCACTCATTATCAGTATTTTTGCAAAATAAAAAAAATATCTATATGGAATACATACTTACAATCGACATTGGCAATACAAGATCAAAATATGCAATTTTCGAAGGCGAAAAGCTCGTTGAGACCACCACATTCAACCCTTATAATAATGATTTAAAAGAAGTTATAAGAAAATACCCACAGATTGAAAAGGCTATTCTATCATCGGTAGGAGGAAAAGTAGAAGAATGTCTCAATCAACTAAATGGAATAGATGTTATCATACTTTCTGGGGAAACACCACTTCCTTTCAAGTTAAAATATGAAGACAAAAGCCAGGTCGGCAGCGACAGACTTGTTGCAGTAGCAGCAGCGATGGCAGAAAAACCAGACCAAAACAATCTTATCATAGATATTGGCACCTGCATTACCTACGATATTTTGACTTCAGACAATTATCATTTATGCGGACCAATAAGTCCTGGTATCAATCTTCGATTCAAAGCCATGAATGACTACACCGAAAAATTACCTTTATGTGCGCCTTCTAATGATGAAGTTAAAATAATTTGTAACTCAACAGAAGAATGCCTACATGCAGGTGTCATCGGCAGTATTTCATTTGAAATTGAAGGATTTATAAAATCATATTCAATCATTTATGATAATTTGAATGTTTTTATTATAGGTGGAGACAATATTTTCTTTGAAAATAAGTTAAAAAATTGCATATTTGCAAACGCAAATTTCACATTTAACGGTTTAAGATATATTCTTAATTATCAATGAAATATAAAAATATCAAATATTTTCTGCTAGGATTATTCATTAATATGATTAGTTTTAGCGTATTCGGACAGTCAGATTTAAGTTCTCCATATTCAAGATTTGGATTAGGAGACATCAGCACTGGCAGCCCTAATACAATCTTAAAAGGCATGGGTGGCATAGCCAATGCGATGAGTGGAAAATCACTCATAAACCCAACAAACCCTGCATCATACGCCGAGATAGACTCTTTATCATTTATATTTGATGCTGGTTTTTATATCAAAACTGCAACATTTTCCACGAACAATTTAACAGAAAAAGGTTCCAATGCGTCTTTCGACTATGCAAGTATTGGAATAAGTGCAACAAAGAGATGGAAAATGGGCTTAGGTATAATGCCATACAGCAGCAAAGAATATAATGTAATCACAGAACACAATGAAGCAAATGTCGGTTCATACAATGTTGCTTTCCAAGGTAAAGGCGGAATCAACAAAGCCTTCTTCGCCAATGGATTTAAAGTAACTAAAAACTTATCAATCGGTGCGACAGCTTCACTTATTTTTGGAACATTGTCAGATAACACATCAGTCTATTATCCAGATTCGACTTTTTTCCTCAACGGCAAACGTTCTGTTGACATGAGAATAAGCGACTTAAAATTAGATTACGGTCTTATCTACAGATTACCAATACCAAATTACAATGTAAAAATAGGTCTCACCTATTCACAAGGAACCAAGCTCACATCAAAAAGAGACATCTTCATAAGAAATATGTTCAAAGGTTTTGAAGAACATACAGAAGCACCTATCGACACTTTATTATATGTAGAAGATGAAAAAGTCAACTTGACAATACCACACTCATACGGCGTAGGTATCTCCATCGATAAAGGTAAAGGCTGGATGTTAGGAGCAGACTTCAACTGGTCGGGATGGGAAGGATTCACCATGAACGGTGTCAACGACTCATTACAAAACTCATGGAACGTTGCAGTTGGCGGCTCATATAAACCAGAATCAACATCCATTTCAAAGTATTACAAAAAAATAACTTATAGAGCAGGTTTCCACTACGACCAAACATATTATTATGTTTATGGCCGATCAATAAACAAATACGGTTTAACATTAGGTCTTAGCTTACCAATGCCACGTTCATTGACAACACTTAATGTCGCCCTCGAATTTGGCTCTATGGGAACACTTAAGAACAACCTCGTAAAAGAAAATTATTTCAACATATCTGTCAGTATGTCAATATACGACAAATGGTTCATCAAGAAAAAATATAAATAACAACTAAAATAAAATTAACAAAAAAATTAAGATGAAAATTAGAAAATTTTTACTCGCTTTTGCATTCGTTATTTTAGGATTCGGTGCAACACAAGCTCAAGTTGATTGTGAAACAGATTATTCACTCTACCGTGAATATATCAAACAATGGGAACAAGCAAAATTCAACCCAAGTAACATTAACCAACAAATGATTACATCATGGAGAAATGTTTTCCTCAACTGTCCTGATTTCAGACAAAACACATACCTCGATGGTGTAAAAATCATGGCTTACGCATTTATCAGAACAACAAAAGACGCAGCATTAAAAGACAAATATGTTGACACTCTCGTTATGATTTACGACAAAAGAGCTGAATATTTCCCAATGGGTAAAAACGGTTCTCAAGTAGGTAATATCATGGGACGTAAAGGTTTAGACCTTATCAAATGGGCTCCTAACCGTTACGAAGAAGCTTACACAGCTCTTAAACAAGCTATTGATATGGACGGCAACAACAGCAACTACGGTTTCATCGATTCATACTTCAGCACTGTTATCACAATGGTAAAAAACGGCAAATTGGAAGAAAGCACAATTCTTGAAGAATACGGCCGCCTCATGGAAATCGTTGACTACAACATCAAAGTCTGTACAGAAACAGCAAACGAAAAATTGTTAGGCAACTTCAACAATACAAAAGCTAACCTCGACGCAGCAGTACAACCATACGCAAACTGCGAAGACTTAGTACGTATCTACCAACCTAAATTCGATGCTAATCCAAACGACGTTGAATTGTTGACAAAGATTGCTGAAATTTTAGAAAAGAGAGGTTGCGACGACACTCCATTATACCTCGCTGTTGCTGTTAACTTACATAAAATCAACCCATCACCTGAATCAGCTTACCTCATCGGTAAAAAATATCTCGCTGAAAAAGATTACAACCAAGCAGCTACATACCTCGTTCAATCAACAAAGAGCGAAAACACTGACTGGGCACACCAATCATACATCTATCTCGCTCAAATCATGAACATGAACAAAAACTATGAAAAAGGTCGTGAATATGCTAAGAAAGCTTACGAACTTGACAAGACAGACGGCGAACCTTTCATCATCATAGGTCAATTATACGCAGCAAGCGCAAAAGACTGTGGTTCAGGAAACTTCTATTCAAAGACAGCTTACTGGGCAGCAGTTGACCAATTCGAAAAAGCTAAATCTATTGACTCTTCATTAGCAAGTAAAGCTAACGAACTCATCAATGCTTATTCACACTACTTCCCAACTATCGAAGACATTTTCTTTAATGGCTTTGAAGAAGGTCAAAACTTCTCTCTCGATAACTGCTGGATTAAAGAAACTACAAAAGTTAGAGCAGCTAAAACTAATTAAGGCTAAAGGCTTTGAAAAAACTTTTTAAAATATTCCTAGAAATCAACATCATAGCCAATATGGTTATGGTGTTGTTTTCTTGTGAAAACTCATTAGATAAAGTTAAGGAATTTATAGACATAGACTCCATCAACGGAGTTTTGGCATATAATGTAACTTTCACCAGAAGCGACTCCGGTTTTGTACAGACAAAACTCATTGCAGAAGTGATGCACAATATTGAAGGAGACAGTGCTATACTCGAATTCCCACAAGGATTTGAAGCATACTTATTCGACAAACATTCAAGACCTTCCTCGAGGATAAGAGGCGACTACGGAATACGCTACGAGAAAGAAGAGATGATATTTATCAAAGATAGCGTAGTGGTGGAAAATCTTGACACACAAGAAACCATGTATACAGAAACCTTATATTGGAACCAAAAAACGAAAAAAATCTATACTCGTAACTTTGTCAAAATCACCAGTCCCGACAAAGTGATTTACGGTGATAGCCTCAACGCTAACGAAGACTTTACACAAAGAGTGATTCATGGCATGAGAGCTACCTTAGAAATAGAGGACGAAGAATAAACATTGAACAGAAAATGAACGACATATATATTGTTATACTATCACTGCTAGCATCTGCCATGTTCTCTGGAATGGAGATTGCTTTTCTTAGTTCAAACAGACTACAGCTGGAATTGGACTTGAAGAAAAACAAATTCTCAGCCAAGATAATCAACAAATTCTATAAAAACCAATCGCAATTCATTGGCTGCTTATTACTTTGCAACAACATAGCCAATGTAGTATACGGCATCGCTATAGCGAGAATCCTGGAACCTTTCATCATCGACATTTTACCAGATGTCATCATCAACGACTTCGTTGTATTGTTATGTCAAACAATATTATCAACATTATTGGTACTCATCACAGGCGAGTTCCTGCCAAAGATAATATTCGGCATCAACCCTAACAAAAGCATGAGGATGTTCTCCATCCCTGCAATGATACTTTTCATCATACTTTATCCATTCATATTGATATTCATAAGCATATCTGAATTAGTAATCAAATACATCCTCAGAGTCGACATACCGCACGAGGACTATAAGCTCAACACAGTTGACCTCAACGACTACATCAAGGAATATGCAAATCCCGATGAGACCAATGAAGACATACAACAGGGTATTGAATTATTTCAAAATGCCATCGACTTCCACAACGTAAAACTGAGAGAATGCATGGTACCTCGTACTGAGATACAAGCCATTGACATTGATGATAGTATAAGTGATGTCAAAGCTGTCTTTGAAGAGACAAAACACTCAAAGCTGTTAGTATATGAAAATAATATTGATAATATTATAGGATATATTCACATTAACGACGTCTTGACGAAGGTGACAAATCTAAGACAGAAATTACGTCCTATTGAGTTTTATCCAGAGACTTATTCAGCGCAAGAGCTTCTCAAGAAACTTTCAAAGAAACGTCAGAGCATTGCCGTCGTCGTTGACGAATTCGGAGGCACATCAGGAATCATCAGCATTGAAGATTTAATAGAAGAAATTTTCGGTGAGATAGAAGACGAATTTGACGTAGAAGACACTATTGAGCAAACCATCAATGCCGACGTTCATATTTTTTCCGCACGACTCGAAATTGATTATCTTAACAAAAACTACAAATTCAATTTTCCAGAATCTGACGACTATGAAACATTGGCTGGATATATCATTCACTATCACGAAAGTATTCCGCAAACTGGAGAAGAAATTACTATTGGAAATTACATTTTCAAGATAATAAAAGCAAGCGACACTAAACTTGAAGAAGTGGAAATAAAGAATAATCAATAAGTTATAGACATAAAACACACGTTTCAACTATTTGAATTATTTTTTAATAAAAATGTCGAATATATCGAATGGTTTTGTAAATTTGCAACCTTATTAAATAAAGAAGAAAAAGATTAAATAAATTAAATAATATCATAGAATTATGGCAGCAATTGGAAACATTAGAAAACATTACGGACTGTTAGTAGTCATCGTGGGTCTTGCACTTTTGGCATTCGTATTGGGTGACCTTCTCAAGAGTTCTAACAGCAGAAAAACAACAAACGTAGCTATTGTAGGTAACGAAAAAATTACTCAGCAAGATTATAGCAATTTGGTGAATATGAATCTTGAAAACAGAAAAGCTAACAATGGCGGTTCACTTACACCAGAACAAAACTACAGCATTCATTCCAACACATTGGAACAAATGATCAGAGAAATCATCATGAAGAATGAATATAAAGACCTCGGTCTTGTTGTTTCAAGTGAAGAATTATTCGATCAATTCTTAGGCGAAAATCCTAACCAATATGTAGTTCAAAGCTTCACAAATGCAGAAGGTAAATTAGATACAGAACTCATCAAGAATTACCTTACACAATTCCACACACTTTCACCAGAAATGCAAGCTAACTGGATCAACTTTGAACGCGCAATCAAAGAAGACAGATTGAACACAAAATATGACAACCTTCTCAAGAAAAGTTTCTATCTCCCTGAAAAATTAGCAGCTCGCTACTATTCAGATAAAAACGACAAAGTATCTGCTGAAGTTTATGCAGTACGTTATAACACAATAGCTGACTCAACAGTAGTTGTTAACGACGCTGACAACAAAGCATTCTACAACGAAAACAAAAACAAATATCAAACAGACGCTACACGCGGCATTGAATACGTCATTTTCGAAATCAACCCATCACAAGCTGACATCGAATATTCAAGAAACTATGTCAACGACCTCAAAAACGATTTCGCAACTATCGACAACGCAGCTAACTTCGTAAGCGCTAACTCAGACCTTCCATACGACAGCACATGGAAATCAAGAAAAGACGTTCCTGCTGAACTCGAAAGCGTAATCTTCGACGTTAAATCTGTTGGTACAGTTTATGGTCCTTACGAAAACGATGGTTACTACAACGTAGCTAAAGTTTTAGATATGCAAAACCGTTCAGACTCTTTGATGGCTTCACATATCTTAGTAGGTTACCAAGGCGCATTACGTAGCACAGCTACTCGTACAAAAGAAGACGCAAAATCACTTGCAGACAGCCTCTTGAAAGTTATCAAGAAAGACAGCAAAAAAATCGAAACACTTGCTAAATCATTCTCAGACGACCCAAGTGCACAAACAAATAACGGCGACCTCGGCTGGTTCACAGATGGCATGATGGTTTATACATTCAACGAATTCGTACAAGACAACAAAGTCGGTACAATCGGTATGGTAGAAACTCCATTCGGTTACCACATCATTAAAGTTCCTGACCGCAACGCAGCAACTCCAAAAGCTCGCATCGCTGTCGTAGCTCATGAAATCACAGCAAGTACAGCTACTTACCAAAACATCTTCGCTGATGCTAACAGATTCGTTACAGAAAACACAACAGCTGAAGAATTCAACGCAGCTATCGAAGAACAAGGTCTCAACAAACGTACATACCAAACATTAAGAACAAACACTAACTACATCACAGGTATCAGCAACCCACGCCAAATCGTTCGCTGGGCATTCGATAAAAACACTAAAGTCGGTGATATGTCAACAATCTTCGACCTCGACAATATGTATGTTGTCGCTGTTCTTACAAAATCTGTTGACGAAGGTTTCGCTCCATTAGAAGACATCGCAGAACGTTATCAATATGTTATCAAGAAAGAAAAGAAAGGTGCTATGTTAGCAGAACAAGCTAAGGCTTACGGCACTGACTACCAAAAAATGATTGACAATATGAACGGTGAAAAAACAACTGTCGACGTAACTTTCGAAGGTCGTGGTTTCGGCAACTTCGGCGTTGAAGATAAAGTCATCGGTACAGTAATGGGTATGAAAGCTGGTGAAACATCAGAACCTATCGTTGGCGGTAACGGTCTCTACGTTGTTAAAGTTACTAAAGAAACTCCAGCAGTTGCAACAACAGACTATACTAACATCGTAAAAGAACAACGTTCAAAATTCGTTAACCAAATCCTTAACAACGCTGCTTACTCAGCTCTCAAGGACAACGTTAAAATTGAAGACAACAGCATCTTATTCTATTAAGACACATGAAATATCAATGAAAAAGACAGCCCGAAAGCTGTCTTTTTTTTATATTATATATGCGCCGTTTCGGATAAATATTTATATTTGTTGTTGATTATAAATTAAATTAAAATGAAGTTAAGAAAGAATCTAAAGTCGTTATTGTTGGTGTCTGTTGTTTTACTATTGACAACCACTTCTTGTCGTGAAATATATGTTAGAGATTTCATACCTATATTTTGTATTTATTCTGAATTAAGCAGTCCAAGTGATGCTCTTATTGTAGAGTACGAAGATATACATAATGATACGACATATGTATGGCCGATTAAATATGGTAATGATATAAGTGTATATGGAGATAATTACTATGGAAATGTTCGTGACGATTACTTTCCTGAAGGATATATTGAAAAACAATTAAGTTATATGACCATATATAGATATAAAGGTCATGAGATTCAATATCT
>JAZLEF010000050.1:0-1976 GCA_045615125.1 Bacteroidales bacterium | reverse complement strand
TAATAATAGACAATCATCGGATATTTCTTGCTGCTGTCGAAGTCGGCTGGGAGATAGTAGAAACCGTCAACGATGTTGCCAGCTTTGGTTTTGAAAGTGTAGTCGTGATATTCTCCGAATTCTAAGTCTTTGAATAATTCTTCTTCTGGGTTGCAGCTTGAAACGATTTCATTGTTTTCCAAATTGACGACAAAACCTCTCTCTGGTGATTGAATGCCGCTGCCGTAATAAGCGATGAGCGGACTGTTCTGTGCCTTGCTTATGCTGAAGACATTGTCGAGTTCTGTCTCTATTTCTTCAAATACACCTTTATTAATATCATAAACGTAGATGTTGTTGTATGATTTTTCTTCTACTTTGAGGTATATCTTGTTGTCGTGATTGCACCAAATAACTTGGTCGATGTTAGGGTCAAAGTCTTTGCTGATGCAATTTGCTTTTTTAGTTTCAATGTTAAAGATATATGCTTCATGATCGTAATCGTTGGCAATCATTTTCTTAGGAAGGTTTCTTCCGGCTCCGTCGAACATCGCTGCTGAACCTGTTACCAACAATTGTTTTCCGTCAGGAGAATATATTGCAGAACCTCCGAAATAGTCAACCCATAATGTGTCGATGCTGAAATCGTTTAAGTTGATTTCCATCATTATTTGTTTTGAATATGGACGTGTTGTATAGTCTCTAACTGATTGGCTTACGATGATTTTGCTGCCATCGTTATTGATGTCGTGCAATGAAGTGCTTTGCTCGCCGGTAGTGAGTTGTGAATGTAAACCAGTGTTGATGTCGTAATGATATAGGTCTGTTTGGTTGCGCCACCAAGGCCAGCGGTCTTCCATGCCGTCGAGGCGATGTACGCCGTCTTTGCTTTTTTCACCTTTTATATTAATGCCGTAGATGATGAAGCTGCCGTCGTTAGAAATGGTGTATGAGTTCATGTCTTTAGATGCTTCCATCAAAAGAGTGACTTCGCCGTTTTCGAGGTTTTGCATGCAAACCTGTGACTTGCCGTTGTCGTTTTTCTTGAAATATACGGCGTTCTCGCTTGGATGGAAATAAATGCCGCTTAAATTGTTGTATTTGGTATTGATGATGGTGTTGTTGCTTCTTAAATCAATGATTTCAGACCATGAGTAAGACTTGCCTTCTGGAGCTAATGTCTCTCTGTAAGAATATTTGACGTAGTTGCCGCATGGAGATATTGAAGCTCCAGCGAAACGGATGCCATTCATGACTGTGTATAAGTCCATGTTTTTCTTAGGGTCAGTGCTCCAAAGTAGGCCGTCAGCATTTTTGCCTGTAAATTCAAACTTGAAGTTCCAGTCACATTCGCTGTTGTTTTTGTTCAATGACTTAACGATGATGTCGTGTTTGCCTATTTCAAGTTTAAGGCTTTTCTCTTTAGTATTGTTTTCTTTGCAAAAATCTTTGTTAGACAATATTTTCTCGCCGTCGAGATATAAGTCGAATGCCGATGTAGATGTGGCTTTGAATTTAACTTCTTGATATTCTGTGTTCTCTAAATATCCAGCGAGTATTGTGTATGAATATTGTTCTTTTTCGCTTTTGCTATATATAATATTAAGGTGTCCGTCTTCATTGGCTTGTCCTTCGCTCCAGATAGGGGAGTTAGGTGCGTCGTAGATTTTTCTTTCAATGGCGGCTCTTTGTGCGTCTGGCATTTGGATCAGTTCCAAGAAATCCGTTGCGTTGAATTTCTTTCCAGCGATGTTGGCGCCATTGTTAAACATAGGGACATTGAGATTTTGTGTCTCCATCAGGAGAAAACGCTCAGCTTGTTTGTAATTTACTTCTTCTGAATTTTGTGCTCTTGTTTCAGAAAATGAAAAGATTAACATCAAAAATGTTAAGGTAAATAATGCTTTTTTCATATAAATTTGATTAAAAAAATAATTGAGCAAATATATTTAAATTTTTTGTTGTTTTTTCAGATAAAAAAACTAAATTTGCACTCC
>JAZLEF010000049.1:0-3792 GCA_045615125.1 Bacteroidales bacterium | reverse complement strand
ATTTCTCCGTTAACGATACTACCCATTCTCCATGATTGTCATAGTCGTAATATTCAATCTGTTTCAGATAGTCGTCATCCCAAGTCCATGCTTCATGTACAATCATAGTCGAACTGTCGTCATATAATATCTTATTATAGGTACTGCTGAGCTTTGCTCCATTGCCAATATTGCTTTCTTCACCGCAAGAAATCATCATTGCAAACATTGCAACAATTGTCATAGCAAATAATGTCCTTTTCATAATTTCAAATTTTTAGATTTACTGCAAATATATTACATTTTTTTAAAAATTTCCCCCCCAAAAAAAAATTGCATTTTTATGCAGTTTTCATACTAACAACTTTAATGTCAAACTCCTATATCTTTGTTAAAAATATCAAAATACAAAAAATCATTTTTTACATTATACTATAAACATTTTTCCTGCTTTATACGTTATCATAACTAAATTTAAAACTATGAAAAAAACATTTTTATTTATAGGATTATTTATCCTATCGTTATCAACAGTCTTGTCTAGGTGTGACAACAACGAACCTGATGAGGTTATCTTAACAAACAACGTCATCACTATCGGTGACGCAATCTCTCCTATAACATCTGTTTCTAGTAAGACAGAAGACAAAGACACTTTCATCATCGTCGATACCGATGCCATCGAGCTTATATTTGAATTCGACAATAATGAAAGTATTCCATTAGGCAACATAGAACTTACTCTCAACGGTAACAATACTGCCGAGATAACTATGCTTTGGTCGGGAGTAGAATATGTACTGACTGGTAATCTTAACATCTCTAAGTCTAACGACACCTATACATTAAATGCAGTAGGCAATGCCTTCTCAGACTATTACTCCTTCGTGCCTTTCAGTATCTATTATAATGGCAAGATTAAATAAAAACAGAAACTCGGAGCTCAAAAAAAAAGACCTCAGAATTTTAGATGGTTCTGAGGTCTTTAAGTTTTGAAGTTATGAGTTTTATTTAACGACGAGTTTCTTTATACTGTCTGCGACCTTGACAAAATAAACACCTTTTTCCAAGTCTTCAACATTAATCGTTGAATTATCATTTACCGTAGCTTGTTTGACGCAACGTCCTGTCATATCATAAATATCTACAAGAGCTTCTCCATTTATATTAATATTGAAATAAGTCGTTGCCGGATTTGGATAAATCTTAAATCTATTTTCATTTAGACATATTATGTCCTCTGTATCCATATTTTCTTTTATCTCATCAATAAGCTCCTGAGCGTCCATTATAGGCCAAATATTATCTATGAGTATTCTACGGTCAGGCGCGATAAGTACAAAAGTTGAAAAGATAATCACGCCATAGTCTTCACATACCTCATGTGCGTCATCGCCCACAGTAATTCTGTTGATAACTGGAAAATCCACGCCATATTCAAGTCGCCAGTTAGCGATAGTAAGACTATCATCGGAAGGAGCTACACCTATAAAATATACATCCTCTTGATTGTCGCCGAAATGATGATAAGCCTCGGCAATATTAGGATCGAAATATGGCGATGTCTCAGCATCTGAGAAGAAGAAATAAAGAGCCACATGCTGACCTCTATCTAAAATATCAAACAGATGAATATCTCTTCCATAATCATCTATAGATTGGAAATCGACAGCTTCGGTCAATGAAGTTTGAGCTTTGACATTCAAAGCCAATATCATAATAAAGAATAATGTTAAGACTTTTTTCATAATATCTATGTTTTTATTGTACTTCGCAAATATAAATAAAAAAAAACTCGAAATCATTTTCAGACTCCGAGTTTTTTTTAATTAGGAATTAGGAGTGATTGGAGAGACTTCTCCGTACCCAAAATCCATCATCCGTTTCCTATATTATTCGATAACGAGTTTTTGTACTTTACCGTTTACGTTAACAAAGTAGATACCTTTGTTTAAGTCTTCAACGTTGATTGTTGTGCTACCCATTACGTTAACATCTTTTACGCAGCGGCCTGTCATGTCGTAGATTTTAACTTGAGCATTGCCGTTTAAGTTGATGTTAACTGTTGATTTAGCTGGGTTAGGACATACTGAGAATTCGTTGCTTAATACTTCAACAACGCCGTCACCATTAACTGTAAATCTTACGTATGTAGGTTCGCCTAATTCAGCGTCAGCGTTGTAGCCGATAGCATAGCAGAAATATTCAACACCTTCTTCAAAGTAAGCGATGTCTAATTGCCAGAAGTCATTACCACAAACTGGATGTTGGTCGCGTAACAATTGGAAGATAGCATATTCTTCGCCCCATTCTTCGAATTTTTCAACTTTAACGAAAGCGTAGTGGTATTCTGAAGTTGCGCTATTTGGGAAAGCGTCAGCGATAACGAAACCAGGAACAACAGCAACATTAAGTTCGATTGCAGCTTCACCTTCTGTTGCATCGCATTTTGTTGTAGCCAATTCAGTTTTGATTTGACCGTATTCACCTTCAGCACTTACAGGAAGAGCATAGATTGTATATTCTGTTTGAGCTTCTAAGTCTGTGAATGTGTGTGTACCTGCTGCTGTTAATTCTTGACCTTCAGCTTTAATTGTTTCTGCATCGAGTTCAGCGTCTGCGCTTGCTAAAACATAGTAATTAGCGCATGAAGCGTTTGGAGTGAAGTTTACATCGATTTCGTATGATGCTTCTCTTTCAACTTCGAAAACGATAGCTGGAGCTTGAGCTTCGTCGCAGTCGTGTTCTTCAATGTCGAATTGAGTGAGAGCGCTGATGATTGTTTGAGCTGATTCAATTGGCCAAATATCTTGAAGTACGATTTGACGGTCTGGAGCAATAAGAACCATTGTTGGGTAAGCAGGAATTTGGTACATATTGCAGATATCAGCACCAGAATGAGTACCACCACTTGTCAAATAAATTGTAGGATATTCAATGCCGTATGTTTCAATCCATTTATCGATGAAATAGTAAGGATCATCGTTGTGGTCTGTTGGAGAAACTTCCATGAAGAAAACATCGTGTTGATTACAACCTAATGCATAGTAAGCATCAACAACTTTAGGAAGTGCGTTTTGACATGGTCCACATGAAGTATAGAAGAAGTCAATCAAAACATACTGACCTCCATCGAGAATTTCAAACAAATTGATTTCATTACCATGATGGTCGATAGTTGAGAAATCAACTGCTTGTGTTAAAGGTGTTTGTGCGCTAACACCAATGCTCATTACGAGAGCGAAAAACAATGTAAAAAGTTTTTTCATTTTAAATAATGTTAATGATTAAAAAAATAAATGAATTTTCTGCAAAGTTAAATTATTTTCTATTTAAATAAATATAAAATATGTCAAACGACTAAATTTTATGTTGAACTAAGATTATTGGCTGCTGAATTAAGTTCAAAATCCATAGCTCAACAGCCAATAGCCAACAGTTTTATTTTACCACCAACTTTTTAATACTATTGTTGATGTTGATAAAGTAAACACCTTTATTCAAACCTTCAATATCAATTGTAGTATTATTGCCGATGAGTTCAACTTCCTTAACACAGCGTGAGGTCATATCGAAAATCTTAACCGTGCCTTTTGCTTCCGTTACTATGTTTATTGTTGATGATGCTGGATTTGGATAAATGCTGAACTTTGTTGTGACGAGTTCTTCGCTGCCTTCTAACTCTGTTCTGAATGGAACTATCGTTGTCTCTCCCCATTCACCTTCTGAGTTCTGACCTGTAGCTACTGCGTAATAATCTGTTTCTGGAGTAAGGTCAAGCCATTCCCATACGTCTACTTCATACAATGGATA
>JAZLEF010000048.1:0-15939 GCA_045615125.1 Bacteroidales bacterium | reverse complement strand
AGATATTTCTTTAAAACATTAATCATCGCAACGGAAATCATCTGCGTCAAGAGGAATTGGTTTTCTGCTTTTAGGAAACTCATATCGAGAGCGATGCTGAAAAGCAGGTTCTTGCCGTCTTCGCTTTGCCATACGTTTTTGCCTTGACCTTTGCCTGAAGTCTGAAAGTCAGTGACTACGATGTTGTCGACAATATCAACGCCTTCGTTAAGAAGATTTTGAAGGTAAGCGTTAGTTGATTCTAATGTTTTAAAACGAGTGATTTTCATGAGGCAAAGATAAGAAAAAGTTGAAAGTTTATAGTGTATAGTTTAGAGTTGTTGAAAGTTTAAAGTAGTTTATATCATTGCTCAAAGCTCATTGCTCAAAGCTAAAAAAAACTTTTGTCATTAGACTTTAGACTTTAGTCTTTTTATTATCTTTGCACAAATTAAATTTATTAAGAATCATGAGAGTAAGACACGAGTCAGAGAATCCTGAAAATGTAGTAGCAGCTGTTGTTGAAGCTATGCAAGAACTTAAAGCAAAAGACGTTGTTTCATTAGATTTAAGAGATATTCACTCAGCTGTGACAGACTATTTCGTCATCTGCCACGCTCAGTCAAAGACACAGGTTTCAGCTATCGCCGACAAAATCATCGACGACCTCCGTGACAATCACCAAGTAAAGCCTTATCACTATGAAGGTTTCGAAAATGCGGAATGGATTTTGATAGACTACATCGACGTAGTAGTTCATGTCTTCTTAGATTCCAAACGCGAATTTTACAAATTAGAGTCATTATGGGCTGACGCTGAACGGACTTCCTACGAAGACTAAGTTTAACGTATAAACAACTGATTAAATGGAGAATAAAAATTCATTTGGAAATTTTTCAAACAACAACAAAAACAACAACACGCCAAAAAAGAGATTTAATTTCTTCTGGATTTATGGAATCCTTGCTATTATCTTTATCGGTTCAACATTTGTAGGAGGTGTCAAAACCGCCGAGGAAATCGACAAAGGCAAGCTGATAACATTACTCAAAGACAAAGACATTGACAAGATTGACCTTGTCAACGGTGAAGTAGCTGAGATTTATCTTAACAGAAACGGTCTCAACAAATACTTCCCAGATAACAAATCAAACGGATTCGGCCAGACACCAAACTATACACTCCGTATAGCATCTGTGGAACGCTTTGAACAAGACTTGGAAAACGCGCAGGAAGGTTTTGAAAACCCTATATATCCTACCGTAGTGAAACGTCACAACTGGGGTGCAGAAATAGCCTCGTGGGTATTGCCACTTGTATTGATAGTAGGATTCTGGTTTTTGATAATCAGGATGATGGGTCGCAACGGCGGTCCTGGAGGCGGCGGCAACGTATTCAATATCGGCAAGTCGCAAGCCAAGTTATACGACAACGATTCTGATGTTAAAGTGACATTCAAAGACGTTGCAGGTCTAGAAGAAGCCAAGGAAGAAGTTATGGAAGTCGTTGACTTCTTGAAGAATCCAAAACGCTACACACGCTTGGGCGGCAAAATACCTAAAGGCGTTTTGTTGGTAGGCCCTCCTGGTACTGGTAAGACATTATTAGCCAAGTCTGTAGCTGGCGAAGCTAACGTTCCATTCTTCAGCATCTCAGGCTCCGACTTCGTAGAGATGTTCGTAGGTGTCGGTGCATCACGTGTTAGAGACTTGTTCAAACAAGCTAAGGAAAAATCACCAAGTATTATATTTATAGATGAGATAGACGCTATCGGTCGCGCCCGTGGCAAGAGTCCGATGAGCGGCGGCAACGACGAAAGAGAAAGCACTCTTAACCAGCTTCTTACAGAGATGGACGGCTTCGGCACTAACTCAGGTGTAATCGTTATTGCAGCGACCAACCGTGCCGACATCCTCGACAAGGCTCTCATGCGTGCCGGACGTTTCGACCGTCAGATTTACGTCGAACTCCCTGACCTCATCGGCCGTAAGGAAATATTTGAAGTACACATGCGTAAGCTGAAATTAGCTGACGACGTCAACATAGAATTCATGGCAAAACAAACACCTGGATTCTCTGGAGCCGACATCGCCAACGTATGTAACGAAGCTGCTCTCATCGCAGCACGTCGCAATAAGGAATCTATCGAGAAACAAGACTTCCTCGATGCCATCGACCGTATAGTAGGCGGATTGGAAAAGAAAAATAAAGTCATCACCGACTCTGAAAAGAAAGTGATAGCATTCCACGAAGCTGGTCATGCCACAACAAGCTGGCTCCTCGAATTTGCTCATCCACTCGTAAAAGTGACAATAGTTCCTCGCGGCAAAGCATTAGGCGCAGCATGGTATCTGCCTAACGAACGACAGATAACAACAAAAGAGCAGATGTATCACGAGATGATAGCAACACTCGGCGGTCGCGCTGCAGAACAGATAATATTCGGACACATATCAACAGGAGCTCTCAGCGACTTAGAGAAAGTGACAAAACAAGCGATGGCAATGGTGGCTTATTACGGCCTCGACGAGAAGATTGGCAACAGAAGCTATTACGACTCAACAGGTCAACAAGACTATTCATTGACAAAGCCATTCAGTGAAAAGACAGCAGAGATTATCGACGAACAAGTAAGCAAACTCATTGAAAGCGCATATCAAGAAGCTCTCAGAATATTGAGCGAAAATGTTGAAGGATTGAAACAACTTGCCAACAAACTCATCGACAAAGAAGTAGTGTTCGGCGATGACCTTGAGATGATCTTCGGCAAACGTCCTTGGGTGAAAGAAGAAGTTGGTTTCAACAAGAGAAGTCAACAGTCGACAGACAACAACAATAACGATGTTGACAATAACAATGACAATGTGTCAGAAGATAATGACTCAAAAGACAATAACTCTGACAATAATTAATAAATTTTAACAGCAATGAATTTTCCTTTCGGCGGATATAAAGATTGTACCAGTAAAGAGCAAATTCTTGCCAAGGTCAGGAGTGCCATCTTGGAGAAAGACGAGAAACATTTCTCGACTATAAACCTTCAAGATGACACTTGGATACCTTTCAAGGAAGAAGACGGCGATGAGTTCACTTTCATCGATCGTTTCAAAGAAAACGGCGGCATCTTTATGTACTTCGAAGCAATGGAACAATTCAAGGAAGCAATGAAACAATTCACAGAAGAAAACAACTGGATTCCATTGCTTACCACAAGTCCAAAAATCAAAGAGATATTTTCTGATACCGACATAGAAATTTCCGATGACTACAGAAACCCTGAACGCAAGAAAAACGTCAGCATCATCGACTGCGAATGTATGATAGCGCAGACAGGCAGCATCATGGTATCGGACGCCACAGCAGGATCAAGAGCGGCATATTCCTTCGCCGACACCCTACTCATCGTCGGACATCCTTCACAGATAGTAGCCAAGATGAAAGACGCCTTCTGGCTTATGAAGGAGAAATACTGCGACGACCAGCCAGCAGGTGTGACGATAATAAGCGGAGCAAGCAGAAGCACCGACATAGAGAACCAGCTCGTCATAGGAGCCTTCGGTTGCAAACAAGTAGCACTATTTTTAGTAGAAGAATAAATTTGGATTTCTGGATTTCTGGAACTCTGGATTTCAGGAATTGAGGAATTAAGGAATTAAGGACTTCATCACTTCATTACTACATTACTAAAAAAAACTTGTAGTCTTATAGTCTTGTAGTCTTGTTGACTTTTTTCTTATCTTTGCACCCTTATTTATTTATAAATCTATTATGAGAAAATTAGTCTTTACCTTAATGATTGTTATGTCATTTTGCGGTTTAGGTTTCGCTCAGAATGTCATCGAAGCTGAACTACAAAATGTACTTAACCAAAAAGGCGATGAGATGATAAATGTCAACATCATCTTGAAATCGCAGATGGATTCAGAAAAATTAAGAGCTTGCGCTGAGAAAACAACCGACAAACACGTCAGACGCAACATTATGATTGACGAACTTAAGCTCTTCTCTGAAAAAAAACAACAAGAAATCATGTCTATCCTCCATGCTGAGGCAAAGAGCAACAGAGTTGCCGATATCAAAGGTCACTGGATGGCAAACTACATCAACTGTACAACAACACGCGATGTCATTTATCTCCTTGCTCAACATCCTGATGTGATGATGATTGGCTACAATCAAGAGAAAAACCTCCTCTGGGACGAGAAAGCTGAAGCTGTTGAAGAGTCAAGAAACATTGTTATTGAAAACATCCCTATGGTCAATGCCGACGACGTTTGGGCTATGGGTTACACTGGCGACGGCGTTGTTGTTGCTGTCATCGACACTGGTGTCAACTACAACCACGTTGACGTTGCCGACCACTTATGGGACGGCGGTGCAGAGTTTCCACACCATGGCTACAACACATATTACAACAACAACGACCCTATGGACAAATACGGTCACGGCTCTCACTGCGCTGGCACCGTTTGCGGCGATGGTACATCAGGTACCAAGACTGGCATCGCTCCTAACGCCACACTCATGTGCGTCAAGGCTCTCAGCGATGAAGGCGCCGGAACTGTTGACCATATCAACAACGGTATGGAATGGGCTATCGAACACCAAGCTGATGTCTTGAGTTTATCCTTAGGTATTCCTAATTCAACAACAACAGAAAGAACAATATTACGTCGCACCTGCGTCAACGCTTTGAACCTCGGCATCGTTGCAGCTATAGCAGCAGGTAACGAAGGTAATATGCAATGGCAAGCTCCTATCCCTAACAACGTACGCGTTCCTGGCAGCTGTCCTCCACCATGGTTACACCCTGACCAAGCCGACGTCAATCCAGGTGAGTTGTCATGTACAGTATCTGTTGGTGCTGTGACATACAACGACGTTGCTGCCGACTTCTCATCAAACGGACCAGTCACATGGCAAGAAACAGAATTTGCCGACTACGCATATAACCCAGGCATCGGTCTCATCCGTCCAGACGTATGCGCTCCAGGCGAAGGCATCGTATCACTCGACTTCAGCAACAACACCGGCCACGTCTCAATGAGCGGAACTTCAATGGCAACACCATGCGTAGCTGGTGTCATGGCTCTCATGTTAGAAAAGAAAGCCGACCTCACCCCTGCTGAGATCTGTATGATATTAGAGACTACAGGCGTGAAACTCACACAAACCAAGAGCAATATCACAGGCTCATCACGCGTCGACGCCTTGGCAGCTATAGAAGCTATCGACAACGGCAACTTCATGTATGTAAGCCATAGCATCAATGACGACGAATATGGTAACGGCAACGCCAACATCAACGCGATGGAACAAGCTAATCTCAACGTCACTTTCACCAATAAATCAGAAGAATCTTACAGCAACCTCAAAGCTGTATTAAGAACAAACAACATCTTGGTCAGAATAGACGACTCAATAGCAGAAGTAAGCAACATCGGCGCTAACGAAACTATATCCATCAATAATGAGTTCGCCTTCACCGTTGACATAACAGCAACATGCAGAACATTATTAGCTTTCGACGTTTGTTTCTACGACTCTAACGATGAGTTAGTTTCATTAATAAGAGTTCCTGTCTTTGTAAAAAGCACCGACACACAAGTGGCATCTATCATAATTGAAAACGACGATAATGGCAACGGAATACTCGAAGCTGGCGAGACAGCCGACTTCGGTGTCATCCTCAACAATATGGGCAATGAATTGGAAGTTGCTTTCGACGCTACCTTATTATGTGAAGACCGCGACATCACCGTCAACACAAGTGAAGCTCATTTCAACTCCATCGGCGCAGAGGCATCAGCAGTAGCTTTCTTCAACGTCACATTATCACAAAACGTGAGCGACGTATTCAGCATTCCTTTCATCATGAATATAGAAAATGAGTTCATGACAAAAGAATTGGAATTCAGCTATGCAAACGCTTGCAACATAGTCTTCGAACTTAAAGACGATTACGGCGATGGCTGGGACGGCGCAGCTCTTATAGTCAAATACAGCGACGGCACTCCAGACGACGCTTTCACTATTGCCAACGGCTCATCAAAGACATACACCAGACAGATAGGCAGCGGTGTAGAGGTGACACTCGAATGGGTAAAAGGCTCTTGGGATATAGAATGCAGCTTCATCATCAAGAGAGAAAACGGCGCCGAGATATACAGAAACGGTGGTTTCTTAAGCAACGGCTTCCTATTCTCATGGGTCAACGACTGCTCCATCGTCAACAATAGTTACGAAATGTGTGAACCTGTACAAAACCTCACCAACAACACAGAAGCTGGTTCTAACGTAAACATCTCATGGGAAGCACCAGCCAACGGCAATGCTGTAGCATACGAAGTTTACCGTGACTCAAGATTCATGGGAACAACAGAAGAACTCAGTTTCACCGACGAGACAGTATTAGGCAGAAGCATTCACACATACAGCGTAAGACCTGTCTATGAAGAATGCTTCGGAACATTAGCAAATGTTGAAGTGTCTTATTTCGACAATGTAAACGAAGACATCATCAACAACAAAGTCGCTATCTATCCTAACCCATCAAACAGCGACTTCAACATTGTATGTGAAAACATGACAAGAGTAAAAGTATTCAATGTCATGGGAGCTATAGTTTCTGACGTGAAAGTAAACGGCAGCAAATATGTTGTAAACGGACTCGATTCAGGAATATATTTCGTCAACATTGAGACATCAAACGGTAACGTAACACATAAAATAGTTAAATTCTAAACATATAGAGACGCATAAATTGTGCGTCTCTATTTTTTACATATCATGAAAAAAATATTCATCAGCATAGCACTATTTTTATCATTATGCATCAATGCTTTCTCACAAAACAGCATTGACCCTGTTTTGCAAGAAGTGATAAATCAAAAAGGCGATGAGATGATAAATATCAATATCATCTTCAAAGCTCAAATTAAGCCAGAAGCACTTCAAGAGAAAGCCATGAGAGTATCCGACAAAGAGACAAGACGTAACATCCTCGTTGATGAGCTCAAGCTCTTTTCCGAAAAAGAACAAAGCGATGTCATGTCCATACTTCAAGCAGAAAAAAGAAGCAATAACGTCAGCGACATCAAGAGCCACTGGCTCTCTAACGCCATCAGCTGTAAAGCCTCTCGCGATGTCATCTATCTTCTTTCGAGACATAACGACATAGAAATTATCGGTTATGACGAGATGAGATATATGTCATACGACTGTATCACCGAAGATGTAGTTGACAACAGCAAAGACGTGGATCTTACCGACAACATCCTTATGGTCAATGCCGACAAGGTATGGGATATGGGATATACAGGTAAAGGTGTCCTTGTTGCCGTCATCGACTCTGGCGTCAACTACAACCACCTCGACTTAGCCGATCATCTCTGGGACGGTGGTTCACAATTCCCTCATCACGGATATAACATAATCGACGACACCAACGACCCTATGGATCATTTAGGTCACGGCACACACTGTGCTGGTACTATCTGCGGCGACGGTACTTCAGGAATAATGACAGGTATGGCTCCTGATGCCACTCTCATGTGCATCAGAGTACTCGACGACTATGGCTACGGTTATGCCAGCGACTTCAACACAGGCATGGAATTCGCCGTTGAACACCAAGCCGACATCATCAGCATGTCGCTAGGTCTCATGAGTGCCAGCGTCAGCGACAAGACCCTCTTGCGTAACGCCTGTGTCAACACATTACAACTCGGAGTGGTAGCCGCTGTCGCCGTCGGCAATGACGGACAGATGGCAATGGTGCCAGTACCTAATAACGTAAGAACTCCTGGCAACTGTCCTCCTCCATGGTTACATCCTGACCAAGAAGTAAACGCTGGAGCATTGTCATGCGTGGTGGCCGTCGGTGCTATCGACTATAACGAGAATATGTATGAAAACGGCTCCAAAGGCCCTGTCACATGGACCGACACACCGTTCAACGACTATCCTTACAACCCTAACATCGGATTGATACGTCCTGACATCTGTGCACCAGGCGTGGGAATAAAATCATTAGACCACGACAATAACAACGGCTACAACCTCAAAACAGGAACATCAATGGCAACACCTTGCGTGGCTGGCGTGATGGCTCTCCTCCTCGAGAAACAAAACGAACTGAGCCCTGCTGAAATATGCATGACAATAGAGACGACAGCCAAGAAACTCAGCGAGACAAAAAGCAACCTCACAGGCTCTGGTCTCATCGACGCTTATAATGCTATAATGAATGTTAAAAAAGGTGACATTTACTATTCTCAAATCCTTATCAGCGACAAAGAAGGTAACGACAACGGCAATATCAACGCCGGAGAAAATGTCAACTTGAACATCAACATTACCAACGAGTCAGAGACTGAATACAACAATATCAAAGCTGTCTTATCATCAAAAAATGATAATGTCAACATTATTGAAGGCGAAGCTCTCATCAGCAATATAGACGCTAACGGAGATTATAACATTGCTGACATATTCTCTTTCTCTGTAAATGAAGGCGTAGCATGTAAGACAGAGCTTGGCTTCGACATGGATTTCTATGACAGCAACGATGAGAAAATTTCATCATTCAGTTTCGTACTTGAGGTACATGGCTACGACTTAGAGTATTCAGCATTTATCGTGGATACTGACGAAAACAACGACGGCAATATCGAGGCTGGCGAAAGCGGAAATATTGGTATTGTCATCAACAACATAGGAAATGAAATAGCATTGGACGTAAATGGTATTCTGTCAAGTAGCAGCGACTTGATAAGCATCAACACCAACGAGTCCAGCTTCAGCTCCATTGCCAACGAATGTTCCTCAGTGGCTTATTTCAACATCACATTATCAGAAAACGTAGAAGACATTTTCAGCATACCTCTCATTCTTACCACAACAGACTATGAAGGCAATACTGAAGATTTTACTATCAATTATGCCAATGCTTGCGACATCACATTCGAACTTAACGATGCCTACGGCGACGGCTGGAACGGAGCTTCCTTGACAGTAAAATTCGATGATGGCAGCGAAGACAAGAGCCTGACAATTCAAAACGGTTATTCTGATACATTCACATTTACTATCAAAGCCAATGTGAAAGTAAGCCTAGAATGGGAGAAAGGTGAATACGACTCAGAATGTAGCTTCGTCGTCAAGAAAAGCAACGGCAATATCATATACAGCAGCACCAGCTTCAATAACAAAGGAGAATACCTCTTCTCATGGATTAACGAATGTTCATGCGAAAACGAATATGTCATGATGTGCGAAGCCGTTGAATCACTCGCCGGCGAACAAAACCAACATACCATAGAATTGAGTTGGGACGAAGCTCACAATGCTACATCATATAATATCTATCGCGGAACACGATTCTTAGGCACTACATCAGAAACAACATTCACTGACAACTACAACCTAAGTGACGGCACTTATTTATATAATGTACAAGCCAATTACGATGAAGATTGCAAAGGACTATTATCGATGACAGAAGTGACATTCACTACTGAGTCGGTGGTAGAAAATGAATTCCTCAACGCTTCTGTTTTCCCAAATCCTAACAATGGCGAGTTCACTATCAGATGCAACGACATGAACCGCATAATCGTTCATAACGTCATTGGTACTGTAGTGAAAGATATTGAAGTAAATACAGATAGTTTTGTTATCAAAGGACTGACCTCTGGAGTTTATTTTGTCAATATCAGAAGCAATGACAACAATATCATAAAGAAAGTCGTCGTAAGATAAAAATCAAAAAAAAACTCTAGAAATTTCTAGAGTTTTTTTTTTATAAAATCGTTCTAACAATTTTGTTAATATCAATTCCTTCTGCTTCTGCGCTATAGTTTCTTACGAGACGATGGCGTAAAATTGGAATAGCCACTTCTTGTACGTCTTCAATATCAGGAGAAAGTTTTCCTTTCAGGAGAGCGTTTGCTTTTGCGCCAATGATAAGATATTGCGAAGCGCGAGGTCCTGCGCCCCAGCTGAGATATTTATTGCTACATTCGTGAGCGCGTTCGGTATTAGGACGTGTGCGCGACACTAATCCCACTGCATATTCATAAACGTTGTCAGCCACAGGGACACGACGTACCAAGTTCTGGAAATAAACTATTTCCTCCGCTGTCATAACAGGACTGATGTCGGTCACCTTAGCCGAGGTAGTATTTTTCACCACTTCAATCTCTTCTTCGTATGAAGGATAATCCAGCTGAAGGTTAAACATGAAACGGTCGAGCTGAGCTTCTGGAAGTGGATATGTACCTTCCTGCTCTATTGGGTTTTGTGTTGCGAGCACGAAGAAAGGCTCATCCAGTTTATATGTCTTGCCTGATATTGTGACATGTTTTTCCTGCATAGCTTCGAGAAGAGCGGCCTGTGTTTTAGGAGGTGTTCTGTTAATCTCGTCGGCGAGGATGATATTAGAGAAGACAGGACCTTTCACGAATCTAAACTGACGAGAGTCGTCGAGGATTTCTGTTCCGAGAATATCGGAAGGCATGAGGTCGGGCGTGAACTGAATACGGTTGAAAGAAAGTCCGAGAGCACGTCCGATGGTGCTAACCAACAAAGTCTTGGCGAGTCCAGGGACACCGACTAACAAAACATGTCCTTGGCAAAAGACCGACAATATTGTGTTATGAATGATTTCATTTTGACCTATGATGACCTTGGAAATCTCCTTCTTCAGCTGTTCATATTTTTGCACGAGTGCCTTAGCACCTTCTACGTCAGACTTAAACATATTCTATCTCAAATAAAAAATTAATCTGCAAAATTCCAATCAAACATAAAGTCACAATCTTTGAAATCGTCTATGATTTTGATATATGCCTTTTGTGATTTATTGGAAATCCATTTATTGATAATTTCCTCACGTTTATGTTGCATTGCAATGTCGTGGATGAGAGTATAGTCATCTTTGAGGTTAGCTCTGTGAGGTGGTGTCACCTTTTTGAGATAGAGGATACGGTAGGCGTCTTTGTTGTCGGCAGTCTTCATTGGAACTGGCGCACTTATCTCACCCACCTTCATTCTGTTTATTGTTTGCGACACCTGTTGGTCGAGTTCAGCAGCGTCGAAGAGTGTGCTGCCAGTATTCTGATTGACGAGTAAACCGCCACTTGTTTTATCTTTTTCATCGCTGAATTTGCGTACAGCTTCATCGAAGGTAATGCTGTCGTTTCTGATGAGCATTGATATGGAGTCGAGTTCGTCGTATGCTTTTTGCAATTCTTCGACAGCCACTTTCACTGTCAACAAGATATGACGTACGTTGATAAACTCGCCGCGACGTTCTATCATCTGTATGATATGGAATCCGAACTCTGTCTCTATCACTTCTGATATTTCTCCATCGCGTAAGTTAAAAGCTGCGGCTTCGAACTCAGGAGCGAACTCACCTCTACCGTGGAATCCAAGTTCACCGCCTTTCTTAGCTGAGCCTGGGTCTTCCGAATAGAGAAGTGCCAATGTGGAGAAACGTTCCCCGTCGAGGATACGTTTACGCATCTTATAAAGCCTGTCTTTTACTTCAAGTTTTTGGTCTAAGGTGATAGCTGGTTTCTTGACAATATGAGCTATCTCATATTTAGAGTTGACCATAGGAATACTATCCTTTGGCATTTCATAATAACATCTCTTTACTTCGGCAGGTGTCACTTCAACATTAGCCAGGACCACCTGTTGCACCTGCTCAACCAACATCTGGTCTCTTCTCATACGACGCAATTCTTCCTTAATCTCTGGCAATGTCTTCTTATAATATTTCTCAAGATTTTCTTGTGAGCCAAGTTGTGAAATGAAGTAACGAACCAAACGATCCACTTCACCATCCACCTGTTCGTCTGTCACTGTGATACTGTCCATCTCAGCTTGGTTAAGCATCAGCTTCTCGAACATGAGGTCCTCAAGAATCTCACATCGGATAGTGCTTGCGCTACCTTTGATACCGCCTTGCAATCTATACTGCATATATTTAGCTTCTATATCAGACTGAAGAATGATGTTCTGTCCAACAACAGCCACTACCCTATCAATAACCTGAGGCTCCTGTGCCTTACATGGAACCATTATAAATACAAAAAATAAAGCTACAAAAAAACTTATCATTTTGTTGTCATGTCGTCTTGCCATCTTGTAATCTTGTTGTCTTGTTGTTTTTAATAAACCTCAAAAGCATTATCTTGCATTGCCTTTGAATATAAATCTTCATATAATTTTTCCAACAACTCTTTCTTTCTGTTGCTAAGTATGATATATCTTATCCTTTCCATTTCCATCTCGCATGGCGACACATCATTGATGAGTCGGTAGTCGCAGAAACGTATCATGGTATTGACATCCTCATCATAAACAACCAAATATTTATTTCCGTTCAAGAAAGATTTGTTATCTTTTACTTTCAAATCAAATTGTTCTACCACATCATTGAAGTCACGCCATTCATCAATATTAACATCGTATGAAAGAGCATGTTCATCAGCCAATGATGCGATGGAATCTACCATAAGCATGTCGTAATCGCGTAACAATTTAGTGAACAAGCGTTTCTTCTTGCTGTCTTTTGGGATAGTGACATAAGCCATTTTAACCACATCACGGTTAAGACGTAACTCATCGCTATTATTGTTATAGTAATTTCTTATTTGGCTTTCGGTGACTACGGTATCTAACTTCTGGTTTATGAGTTCTGTTTCATATTTATTTATCACCAAGGAGTTACGATATTCCTCTAATCTCTTGGTGAAGTCGAGCTGGCTTGGTTCGAGGTTATTTTCTGCCTGACGTATAAGCAGCTGGTTGCGTATCCATTTGTCGATATAAACCTTTGAACGCAGTACGCTGTCGTTATAGCTTATACCTTCATAAAAGATGTTATCCAAGTCGGTCTTATACAAGTTCTTTCCATATACTGAGACTATTATCTCGCCCCTGTCATCTTTTTTTTCCTGACAAGAGAAAAGAAACATTGCTGCAATAAGAACAAGACCGACCTGGATTAAACGCATCTTTTAGTTATTATAATTTTTCTTTACCTTATTTAAAAGTTTTTCATTGACTGTCACAGGATATTTTGCTCTAAGTTGTTCGATCCATTTAACTTCCAACTCAGCTTGATAGCCTGATGTAACTAAACCTTTTGCTTCTTTGAATGACTTAGGTTCTGGCTGACGTACCTCAACAATCTTAATGATTTGTGTTGTGTTATCTACTGCTGATGGATAAACAGCTATAGTGCCTTCTTTCCATTGTGTTGCATCAACATTAACGTTGTCGCCTTTTTGATAGAATGAAAAACGTACTGAAGCCTGAGAATTGTTTTCTTTCACGTAAGCACGTAAAGTATCATATTCCAAACCTTCTACCATCAAGTTCTTGATTTCTTCGACATTGTCTTTGCGTTGACATGTCACTACCATAGCTTTGACACGGTCTTTCCACATATAAGATTCTTTGTTTCTCTCATAGTAGTCTTGCAAACCTACTGTGTCTTCAGCTGCTTTATTCCACACTTGATTTTCCATCAGAGAGAACAACAAGATACCATCATGATATTCTTGAACCAATGCTGCGAATTCTGGATATTTCTCTTCAAGTTTTGAATCTTCGTATGCAAACACTTCTTGTTGTAAGAAGTCGTTATAGAGCTGATATGAATAAGCTGCTGGTGTCATGAAGCCTTGTCTCTTTTGTTTTGCATAGATATAATCAACGAAGTCTTGTACTGTCCATGATCTATCTTTTGTAGAGAAAAGAACTTGTTTTGTGTTGACGTCTTCTGAAACTTGATATTTAGCTTCAATTATCGCACTGTCTATTGTTGCGATGAAAGCGTCTTTAACTTTATTGTTTTCTTTAAAGTTATTGTCTTTCATGATACGTCTCATAGCGATTTCTTCGCTAAGCTGACCGCGCATATCTCTTTCAACTTTTTCTCTGATTTTTTCTTTTTCTTGTTCGAAAGTGCCAGGAGGTGTTGAACCGACCAATCTGATGATATGATAGCCGAATGGTGTCAATACTGGTTCTGCTATCTGATTTGGTTCTAATGTTTTAATTACAGAAATAAATTCTGGGACGATCTGGTTAACTCTGAATGGAGAGAGCACACCATTATTATTTATTGTTCCTTTGTCGTCAGAATATCTTCTTACGTAATCTGTCCAGTTTTTATCATCGTTAATGACTTCGTTGTAGATGTTTTGAGCTTTTATCTTAACGAGTGAGTCAGATTTTTCTGGATCGTTAGGGTCTACAGCGAGGAAGATGTGAGCAGCTCTGATGTAACCGCTTGCTGGTGTTTTGCTGTTAACCTTGATGAGATGATAACCGAATGATGAACGTATTGGCATTGAGATGCCGCCTACTTCTGTGTTATATACACCTGTCTCGAATGGATATACCATATCGAACACTGAGAAATAACCGAGTTCACCTTTGTTACCTTTGTATGCTTTTCTAACGCCAGGGATTTCTTCGTAGTCGCGTGCTGATGGGTCTTCTGACAATTCTGCTGCCAATGCGTTGAAGTCTTCACCTTTCAATGCACGTTCGCGGATAGACATCGCTTTTTTGTAAGCTGCGAGAGTATCGGCTGGCACTGCATTAACATCACATTTGATGAGGATATGAGCTGCGTTGACATCATACTGCATTCTATCGTAAGCCTCTTTCACCAATTCATCGGTGATGTCATCATTTGAGAAATATGGCTTTGCAAGCTGTTGACGATAGTTGTTGAGTTCTCTAATGAAAGATGCCGAAGTATCCATCTTAAGATTTTCTGCTTCTGTCACCTTAAGTTTAAAGTCGACATACAAATCGAGATATTCGTCAACATTCTTCTTGTCGATAACATCGGTGTTGACATTATTTTTCTCGTAAGTACTCATGAATTCCTTAACAGGAATCTCTTTATCGCCGATAGTTATCAAAGTCTTATTAGCGTATGACTGAGCCGACAATAACGACGGTGCCATCATGAATAACAAGGCAACGAGCCAAGTCTTGAGTGTGTTTTTTCTTATCATATTTTTTTCATTTCAAAAAATAACGACTTAATTCTTGCAATATTATATATGCTTTAAGAATTATGCTTTAGTGCTGTAGTTAGGAGATTCAGCTGTGATAGTGATATCGTGTGGATGGCTTTCGCGCATACCTGAAGCTGTAATCTTAATAAACTGAGCTTTTTGCAAATCGCTGATTGTTCTTGAGCCGGTGTAGCCCATACCAGCGCGGAGACCGCCAACTAATTGATAAACTACTTCTGAGAGGCTGCCTTTGTAAGGAACACGACCCACGATGCCTTCTGGAACGAGTTTCTTGATGTCGTCTTCCATATCTTGGAAGTAACGGTCTTTAGAACCATTTTGCATAGCTTCGAGAGAGCCCATGCCACGATATGTCTTGAATTTTCTTCCTTCGAAAATGATTGTGTCGCCTGGAGATTCGTCTACGCCAGCGAATAATGAGCCAGCCATGATTGATGAAGCACCTGCTGCGATAGCTTTCACGATGTCGCCTGTGTAACGGATACCGCCGTCAGCGATTACAGGGATACCTGTGCCTTGGAGAGCTTGTGATACATTATATACTGCTGTGAGCTGAGGAACACCGATACCGGCAATGATACGTGTTGTACAGATTGAACCTGGTCCGATACCTACTTTAATAGCGTCGATACCTGTCTTAGCCAATTCACGTGCTGCGTCAGCTGTAGCGATGTTACCGACAACGATGTCGATGTTAGGGAATCTCTTACGTAATTCCTTAGCAACATTGATAACGTTTTGTGAATGACCGTGAGCTGTGTCGATGTTGATAGCGTCGACGCCTTCTGCTACGAGAGCTTCTGCTCTTTCGATGGTGTTAGCTGCGATACCGACAGATGCTGCTACGCGCAAACGACCGAGAGAGTCTTTGCTTGCGTTAGGACGA
>JAZLEF010000047.1:0-5265 GCA_045615125.1 Bacteroidales bacterium | reverse complement strand
AGTTATAATGTAACATAAAGTTAGATGTACCTTCAACGACAGCGCCGTCGATTGTTTGTTCATCTAATTTTGTTCCTAAAGTTACTGTTACGAGAGCTTGTGTTTCTCCACGAGTGAAGATAGCTGAACCGTGTGTTGAAGGGAGAACGTCGACTTCTGTCCAGATAGGACGGATTTGGTCTAATTTACGGCCGTCTAATCTCTTTCTTTCGATCAAGATAGCGTCGCGGACAGCTTTGCGTTGGATATCGTGGAAATAACGTTTTGCCAATGATGATTTTTCTGCGAGTTCTTCTTCGCTGAAGTTAGCGAGGTAAGATTCGAGGATAGCGCCGAAGTTAGCTTCGCGTTCGTGTTTGTTAGCGTTGCCTGTAAGAGCGAAGTCATAACATGGTTTGTATAATTTTTCCATCATGTCAGCTCTTAACTCTTCGTCGTTGTTTTCGTGGCAGTATTCACGTTTTGTTTGAGCTTTTTCAACTTTAGCTGCGAGGTCGATCTGAGCTTGGCAATGAACCTTGATAGCTTCGTGAGCTGCTTTCAAAGCGTTGAGCATTACTTCTTCAGATACTTCTTTTGATTCACCTTCAACCATGCAGATGTCTTTCATTGAAGCTGCAACCATAAGTTCGAGGTCAGCGTCTTTGAGGAGTTCTTCTTTAGGGTTGATGACGTATTCGCCGTTGATGTAAGCTACGCGTACTTCAGAGATTGGACCATGGAATGGTATGTCTGATACTGCGATAGCTGCTGATGCTGCGAGAGCTGCATAGGCGTCTGGCAATACGCCGACTTCACCTGAAATGAGAGTGATTTGAACTTGTGTTTCAGCGTGGTAATCGTCTGGGAACAATGGTCTCAAAGCTCTGTCGACTAAACGAGAGATTAAGATTTCATAGTCTGATGGTTTTCCTTCACGTTTAAAAAATCCACCGGGGAATTTACCGGTTGCCGCATATTTTTCTTTGTAATCAACTGAGAGAGGCAAGAAGTCAACATCGTCTTTAGCGTCTTTAGCTGTTACAACAGTTGCCAACAACATTGTTTTGCCGCATGTTACTACTGCTGCACCGTCGGCTTGTTTTGCTAAACGACCAGTTTCGATTGTGATTGTTTCGTTGCCGAGTTGGATGGTTTGTTTAATTCCTTCTGGACCCATTTTTGTCTTGTTTGTTTGTTTATATATAAATAATATTCCGCTGAGGTAGAAAATAAAATATACGCAAAAAAAAGGCAATCTACATTGCCTTTTTTTTGCTATCACGCACTTAGTGCTATTATTTTCTAATACCTAATTCTTTGATGATAGTACGGTATCTTTCGATATCTTTTTTCTTTAAGTAATCAAGAAGTCTTCTTCTTTTACCTACGAGACCAACTAATGAACGCATTGTAGCAACGTCTTTTTTGTTTTGCTTCATGTGTTCTGTTAAATGCTTGATTCTGAAAGTGAACAATGCAATTTGTCCTTCTGCTGAACCTGTGTCTTGTGCATTTTTACCGTATGCACTGAAAAATTCTGTTTTCTTTTCTGCAGTTAAATACATATCTTTTATTTTTCTTCTTATATATTCTTTTCTTTCGGTCTGCAAAGATAGTACTTTTTTTGTTAGAAAAAACTTTTTTTTAAAAAAATATATTTTTTCAAATCAATATCTTTGCGATTTTTTAAATTTAATGATTATTAAAGAGTTATGCTATTTTTTGCTTGCTTAAAATATTATGTTTTTTACAAAAGAATGTTAGGAATATCGTCGTCTTCATCGCTTACACTCACTCTTTCCTCTTCTTCTTTGACAAAAGTTTCGGATTTTGTATCTGTTTTATCGCTATAATTATCATGGTTTACTTCCTCGTCAATTGTTATTTTCTTGCCAAATGATGGGAAGTATAACAATTTGATGTAGAAACTTCTGAATCTTTCTGATTTCTCCAACAAAGGCACCAAAACAGATGTGAAAATTATGGTGAAAAAGATGACGGAGAATACGATGTTTCCCACACCTTCAGAGCCTGCTAATCCTGATTGTGAAATCATGGTGGCGAGAACGGCTGCCGCAAGTCCTCGAGGTATCATCATGGATAAAAATGCTCTGTCTTTGTTGTTTATATTATTGCTGCCAGATGGCAATGATATTCTTACAATAGGTATTCTTAGTATTATCAATATGATGGAAATGCCAAGACCTATTAATAATGACATAAAACTATCGAACTTTATTGAAATACCAACATAGACGAAGAAGAAGGTTTTCATTAAGAATACCAGCTCACTGAATAAGGTCTTTTCCATAGGGTTGAGCAGCGTCGGTTTTCTCTCTGAGAATTTTCTCAGCCATCTCTTGTGTATGAGGTCCATGTTGGCTAATCCAATTCCGAATGCCAAGGCGGAAATGATGCCGCTGTAGCCTAACAACTCATTGATTCCGTATATGATGAATACGAATGCAGGTGTGGTGAAGATGGAATTGTTGATGGTTCTGACTTTATCTAATATCATAGACCAAAATATAGAACCTAATAAACCGATGAGCGATGCTAGCAAGAAGGAGGAGAATACTTGTCCGAAGATGATGCCTATCCTGAACTCTCCGTATTTATATGACTCGAATATTGCCAAAGCGACGACGATGCATAAGATTGCGCTGAACGCTGATTCTAAGATTAATATCGTCTTGCTTTTTTCACCAATGCTGATTTGTTTTACCAATGGTATTGCCACTGCTGATGATGAGCCTCCAAGAGCCGCGCCTAACATAAAACTGATACCAGGATTCATGCCTAAAACCAGCCATCCTAATATTCCTATTGCAATGAATGTGATAAGGAAATTAACGATTGTCAATGTGACCGTGTTTTTGATGGAGTCGGCTAATGTCCTGAAAGATAGCTCTGTTCCGCTTTCGAAGAGCAAAGTTACGAGGGTGAGCTGTCCAAAGATACTTCCGATGGTGCTTAGTCTGTCGGCATCGACTATCTTCAAAAGAGGACCGAAAAAAATGCCTATGAACATAAGCATCAATACATCTGGTATTCTCTTCTTGCTGAATATTTCGGCAAACCAGTGTGCTGCAAAAACTAAAGTTCCGGATGTTAATATAAATAGTGCTGGATCCATTGCAATTTTTTGCAAAGATAAGAAAAAAGGCTAAAGACAAAAGATGAAAACGAAAGATTTTTTTAGAACCATAAAACCCCATTCATTCCCTCGCTCTCGCCCTCATTCCCAAATCAAGTCTTCTGTTTCTTTTTCTTCGCTGCTGGGAATAATACATTATTTAATATGAGTCTGTATCCTGGAGAATTAGGGTACATGTCGAGTTCTGTTGGAGGGTCGCCTACTAGGTGCTGGTAGTCTTCTGGGTCGTGGCCGCCGTAGAAGGTGAAGAATCCATTGCCGAAGTTGCCGTGTATGTATCTGTCTTCGTTTAATGCAGCGTTGTCACCTAAAACGACGATGCTTGGTTTTACGAATCTCTTGTCGAAGGCTGTTGTCTGTCCCATGAATCCTTTTATCAGTCTTTCGTGCGACTGTGTGAGCATTGTCGGGACAGGATCCCATTTTGCTGAGAAGTCGAAGAGAAGGAAATAGTCGTTGTTTTCCTTCACCGATTTGGAGCGGTTCAAGGTGACGTCGATGTTGGAGACTTCATATTCCTGAGGGTTTGTTGATATTGTGAAGTCGGTGAATGCGAAACAATTGTCGAAATTGAGTTTCTGTTGAGCTCCTGGAGTCATGCCGTCGCCGTCGAACATTACGTCGCATATGTCAAGACCGTCGGCAGCCAATGCGATGTCGAAGCTGTCGGGTGCTGAGCACATAGAGAAAAGGTATCCTCCGCCAGCTACGAAGTCGCGTATCTTCTTCACAACGGCTAGTTTCAATTGCGACACCTTATTATATCCATGACGTTTTGCTGTCTCTTCTTGTTTTTTGACGTCTTCCTGATACCAAGGATAGTTGCGGTAGCGAGCCCAGAATTTCCCGTATTGTCCTGTGAAATCCTCGTGGTGCATGTGCAGCCAGTCGTAAGTTGGCAGAACACCTTCCATCACCTCGTCGTCGTAGATGATGTCGTAAGGAATCTCGGCGTATGTGAGGGCGAGTGTCACGGCGTCGTCCCAAGGTAATATCGTCTTAGGAGCATAAACGGCGAGGCGAGGAACCTTCTGTAGTTTCATCTCATCCATATTGACGTTAGGGTCGGCTATCTCGGCGAGTATGCCTTCCGCTTGGACGTCAGCGATGACTTGAAAAGAGACGTCGCGTAACTTACATTCTCTTTCAAACATATCGTGATAGGGGATGAGATAGCTTCCACCTTTATAATTAAGGAGCCAGCTTATCTCTACCTCGCGTTCTAAAATCCAATATGCTACGCCGTATGCCTTCAGATGGTTGGTCTGTGTCTCGTCCATAGGGATGAGGATATAAGCGGCATTGAGGTTTGTTATGGAAAGTAACAATAATAATGTTATCAGTATGCGTCTTTTCATTGTATATAAAATTGTTTGCAAAGATAAAAATTTTTGGATAAGTCGCGCTGCACATGGCTTATAGCACATCATAAAAAATAAATCTTATCCAATAGTATTTTTTTGAATATTATTTTATATTTTTGCGCTCAAGAAAAAAAATAATCAATAACAGATATTACTATGGAAAATACAGAAAATTTAAAGAAGACCGTTTTTAACGAAATGCACCGTGAAATGGGTGCTAAGATGGTTCCTTTCGCAGGTTTCGACATGCCAGTTCAATTTGAAGGTGTTAACATCGAACACGAAACAGTTCGTAAAGGTGTTGGTGTTTTCGACGTTTCACACATGGGTGAATTCCGCGCTAAAGGTCCTAAGGCTTTCGCTTTCGTACAACGTTGCACAACAAATGACGTTGCAGCTTTGACAGACGGTAAAGTTCAATATACATGTTTGCCAAACGGTAAGGGCGGTATCGTTGACGATATGTTAGTATATCGCGTTGCTGAAGATGAATACTTTATGGTTCCTAACGCTGCTAACATCGACAAGGACTGGGCTTGGATGTCAGCTATCGCTGTAGAAATGGGTATGGAACTCGGCGTTGAATTCATCAACGAAAGCGACCAATGGTCACAACTCGCTGTTCAAGGTCCTTTGGCTCTCAAAGCTATGCAAAAGCTCACAGCAACAACTGTTGAAGATATGGAATACTACACATTCAAGATTTTAGAATTCGCTGGTGTTAAAGACGTTATCTTCTCAACAACAGGTTACACAGGTTCA
>JAZLEF010000046.1:0-10414 GCA_045615125.1 Bacteroidales bacterium | reverse complement strand
CCTATAACAATTACTTTATTTGAAGGATTAGCTCCCAGTAAACGTTGTCACTCGCCATATTTACTGAGAGCGTTGTTTTATGATTTTGTTTTGCGTTTTTATAGGCTTTGAGATTTTTCGCAAAGATATGACTTCAAAATGCCGTTTGTCAAGATGTATACAAGTATTTTACGGGAAATAAAAGTTTAAGTCGTTGAAAATAAATGATGTCTGAAAATGGAAGTACAAGTTTTTAGTTTAAAGTTCAAAGCTCAAAGTTCAAAGTGTATAATAAATTCCAACCTTAAGCTTTAAACCTTAAACTAAACTTTCAACTTTCAATTTCTCTTCAATGCTTTCATTTTCCGCAATCTCTAATTTCTTCCTGATGGAGGTTCTCGCCTTGTTGATGGTGTTGATGCTTTTTCCGAGAATGTCGGCTGTCTCCTGCGAACTGAACGGAGTCAATGCCATGATGCCGACTTTATATTCGGTGTCGGAAAGAACAGGATATTTTTGTCGTATCGCTTCAGCAAGTCCCGGATGTTCTTCTTCGAAAATCTTCATGACGGCGTCGAAAGCGGTTTCGCTATTGTCGTATATCTTTCCCTTTATCATCTTGTAATGTGATTCCGTTTTGTTTTTGTCCATCAATGTCATGCTATAGACAAGCATGTATTTCCATTCTAAGTTTCTTTTGTAGTCGCCTTTTATTTCGTTGAGACGGAGAATCTCATTCTCGAATTTCAGAATCTCGTCTTTCATTCTCAACTCTTCTTTTCTTCTTCGTAAGTTTCTGTTTGCCAATATCAATAAAATCGCACCTGCTGTCAATAACAAGAAAAGTAGGATTGTAAGCGTTCTCTGTTTTTTAAGCAGTTCGAGATTATAATCGTTTTCTATCTTTTCGTAATCGTACTTCTTTTGTATTTCCAAAACATTCTGTTGCAGACGTTCTTCTAACAATTCCATATCCATCTCGGCGAAGGTTCTGTAATAATGGAAAGCAGAGTCTATATTGTTTTCCGTCATGGCTTTGTTATAAAGGAAATAATTTATCGCTACTTTAAGAGTCTGGTCGTCAATGCTGTCGAGTTCTTGTTTTAGTATGTTCTCGTAATATGATGAAGAGTCATTAACTTTCATATCTAAAAAGATATAAGCTAAATTCAGATGATAGCGAGGAATTTCTTTTTCTTCGTTATTGTATTTCAAAGAAAGTCTTATGTAATTCAAAGCCTCGTCATAATTGCCGATTTCGTTATATAGAGTTCCGATGTTTTGATAAGCGACCGACATCACGTTGGTGTCGGCAGACTGTTCCGCATGATATACGGCGTCTTTGAAATATTGAATAGATTTGTCGATGCTGTCGATTATGAAATAAGCACGTCCGATACCAGCGTTGGTGTAAGAAAGCATCGTGGGATTGTGTTTTGTTGTAGCCGCCGATTGATTCAGCATCTCTATTGCTTCATCGAATGAATATTGTTCTAAGAGAAGCATTCCCATATATTGTTGAGTGAGACCGAGTAGGGTAGTGTCGCCTTCAGATTTCGCGGCATCGAGAGCCTGTTTGTATGTTGACATGGCGAGGTCGGTCTCGGAGTTTTTTTCATATTCACAAGCCAAATCGAAAAACTCTTTAGCTGAATGAATCTTATTGCAACTAAAAAACAATAAATTTGATAATATTAATATGGGAAGAACTCTCTTCATTAAAACCTCCATGCATTCATTTATGATTTAAAGACGCTTCAATGTGTGTCTATTTTTGGAAACATTGAAAAGTCTCTACCGATTAAATCTCAATCCATTCCCAGTCGGCTTCAAGAATGTTTCTTCGTGAGCTGCAGTCGTCGTCTTTAGCTATCAGGCTGAAGTTGTTTTTATAGAAAGGGATTCGGTATGTTCCGGAATCTTTGCATTCTCCGTCGTCGTTAGTGAAGACGATGAGGTTTTTCTCTATGGAATAGTTTCCAGTTATCGGTTTTGAAGCGTCAACGCCGAAGAAGTCGATGCGATAACCGTATTCGTCTAATGTCAGTGACGCGCCTTGTTCAGAGCTCAGCCAGCTGCCGGATAATGTCTGGGACTCTGACTCTGACTCTGACTTTGACTTTGACTTTGACTTTTGTGTTTTTGCCTCTTGTTTTTTAACTTCGGTTTCTGTTTTTGTGGTTTCCTTTTTGGTTTCTTTTTTGTCGGTGTCTTTTTGAATCTCGTTTGTTGATATTTCTTTTTTTACTTCTTCATTATTATTTTTTGAATTTTCCTCTTTTTTTAAATCCTTTTTACTATCAAGAGATATTTCGATTTTAGCCTTGTCGGTGTTGTCTGTTTTGAAATTAGCAGCTATCAAAAATACAGCGATTGTAATTACAGATATAAATAATAAAGCCAACATTATCTTAGAGAAAAAGTTCATTGAACCATTGTTTTTACCTTTCTTTTTACCTTTAGTTCCTTTTTTAGGTTTGGCTGTTTTCTTTCCTTTTTTTGCTTTTTCCATGACCATAATTTATTTGTTTGCAAGTTTAAGAAAAAAAATAAAATGAATGGATTATTTTCTTAACTTTGCACCAAAATAATCAAGCATGCAAGAATCAATTTTAATTTTAGATTTTGGCTCACAGGTAACTCAGCTTATCGGACGTCGTCTTCGTGAGATGAATGTCTATTGTGAGATCCATCCTTATAATAAAATACCAGAGTTGACACCTGACATCAAAGGTGTTATCTTGAGTGGTAGTCCATTCTCTGTACGCGATGCTAAAGCTCCATTCGTTGATTTGTCGAACATAAAAGGCAAATTGCCTCTCTTGGGAATCTGCTACGGTTCACAATTCATGGCATATCACTTCGGTGGTGATGTCAATGGTTCTATCGCAAGAGAATACGGACGCGCATCTCTCACAGTTGTTGATGAATCATGTCCTTTGTTCGAAGGCGTAAGCAAGGTTAACCAAGTGTGGATGTCACACGGTGACACTATCGCAGCATTGCCAACAAACGCTCGCGTCATAGCAAGTACAGAAGACGTTGTCAACGCAGCATATAGAATCGATGGTGAAGAAACATACGCAGTACAATTCCACCCAGAAGTATCACACTCATTGGAAGGTACTAAGATGATTGAAAACTTCGCTAAGAAGATCTGCGGTTGCAAAGGCGACTGGACTCCAAGCTCATTCGTTGACAATATCGTTGAAGAACTTAAACAACAACTCGGTGATGATAAGGTTATCTTAGGTCTCTCAGGTGGTGTTGACAGTACAGTAGCAGCAGTATTGTTGAACAAGGCAATCGGTTCAAACTTACACTGTATCTTCGTTGACAACGGTCTCCTCAGAAAGAACGAGTTTGAAGATGTTCTCGAATCATATAAAGACTTAGGTCTTAACGTTATCGGTGTCAACGCAGGCGAACTCTTCTTAAGCAAACTCAAAGATGTCACAGATCCAGAGTTGAAACGTAAGGCTATTGGTGCAACATTCATCGAAGTGTTCGAAGCAGAAGCTAAGAAAATTGAAGGAGCAAACTGGCTCGCACAAGGTACAATCTACCCTGACGTTATCGAGAGTGCCGGTATCGAAGGTGCAACTTGCAAAATCAAGTCTCACCACAACGTAGGCGGTCTCCCTGAAAAGATGAACCTTAAAATCGTGGAACCATTACGCGCATTGTTCAAAGACGAAGTACGTCGCGTTGGCCGCGCCTTAGGTATCAAGAAAGAACTCATCGGCCGTCATCCTTTCCCAGGACCAAGTTTGGCAATCCGCCTCTTAGGTGCTGTCACAGAAGAAAAATTACGTATCCTCCGCGATGCTGACGAAGTATATATCTCATCATTGAGAAACTGGAAATGTGAGTTGCCTCACGCTTCTTTCCCTAATGAAATGGCAGACAATCTTTACGACAGCATCTGGCAAGCCGGAGCAATATTGCTTCCTTGTAAGAGCGTTGGCGTTATGGGCGACGAACGTAGCTACGAATATACAATAGCACTCCGCGCAGTTATCTCAACTGACGGTATGTCGGCTGACTGGGTACATCTCCCATACGAATTCCTTGCAAAAGTATCTAACGATATCATCAATAAAGTAAGAGGTGTTAACAGAGTATGTTACGACATCAGCTCTAAACCACCGGCGACAATTGAATGGGAATAATCAATGCATAATTCATAATGCATAATTCATAATTCTAGAGACGTGTCAGCGTGATTAAGCGTTGACGCGTCTTGAATTTTGAAAGTCTAGATTTATAAAGAATAAAAAAAATAATAATAACCATTCAACTATTGACAGTTGACAAAAAATCATTAAAGAGAAAATTATGAAAACAATGAATTGGAAGAAAGAAATGCTTGCGTATTTCTATCTTGTTTTTGGTAGTTTGTTGTTCGCTATCGGCGACATCTTATTCGTTAACCCTTACATCTTGGCTCCTGGTGGAACATACGGCCTTTCAAACGTATTGAACACAGTATGGCCTTGGAAAGTGTCTCTCTATGCTATCTGCATGGATATTCCATTGTTGATTATCGGTACTTTGATTCTTGGTCCTAAATTCGGTCTTAAGACTATCATCTCAACATTCTTGTTTTTCGGTTTCACTTACCTTATCGAAACATTCATCGGCTATAACCCAATTATCCACAACGGTTTGTTTGAAAATGTTGCTAATCCAAATCCAGAATGGTTACTCGTTCCTCATAGCGAAGCAACTTACTTCATCCCAGATTACTTCCTCAACACATTGGTTGCCGGCGGTATCTACGGTTTGGCTATCGGTCTCATCTTCAAATCTGGCGCAACATCAGGTGGTAGCGACATCATCTCAATGATTCTCCACAAATATACCAAGATCTCTCTCGGTACATTGGTTATGATCGTTGACTCAATCATCACACTCACAACATTAATCGCTGAGCCACAATTACGTCTCCCAGTTTATTCAATCTTGGTTATCTTCATCGAAGGTAAAATCATCGACCTCGTCGTTGACGGATTCAATAGCTACAAAACAGCTTTCATCGTTACAGACAAAGCTGAACAAGTACGCGACCTTATCATCAAAGACATCAACCGTGGCGGTACATGCTTCTTCGGTAAAGGTTTATATAAAGGTGTTGACCGTAAGATGATTTACGTTACATTAACACGTCCTGAACTCGTTAAGTTAGAAACAGCATTGAAAGACATCGACCCAGATGCATTCTTGAACGTTGTTTCAAGTACAGAAATCATGGGTAAAGGTTTCAAACCATTTTCAGAATAATAAGTTAGAATAGTTTAGTTTAATTTTAAACTTAAACTTAAACATTTTAAATATTTACTTCAAAATAAGTCCGGATTCTATAATTAAGAATCTGGACTTATTGTTTTTTTTGTATTTTTGTAAAAAAAAGTTCTGACTATAAATTATATCATAATGAAATCTTTTAGAATTATTTTGACTTCTTTGTTGCTTTGCTTGGCGACATTAGTTCCCACTCATGAAGTGATGGCTCAGCAAACACACAAATCCCAAATAATTACAGAATACAAAGGAAAACAATATTACATTCATACAGTTCAGAAAAAACAAACTCTTAAAGAAATAGCAGAGATTTATGATGTTACAGTAGCTGAGATATTGTTTGAAAACAAGGATGTAAAAAGCAGCCCTAAACATGGAACTATAATTAGAATACCTTATAGAGAAATAATAGTTGAAGAAATAGCAGAGGAAGAAGATGAAACCGTAGAAAACGACACTTTGGTTTATGTGCCAGAATTTGTGCCGCTTTCTTTCGATTCGGAACGTATATATAAGGTGGCTCTTATGATGCCTCTTTATCTCGAACAAGTTGATGACAAATTTATACAAACAGAGGCGTCTAACAAACAGCTGCTCGCAAAGCCATTCTCTTATCTTCATTTTTACGAAGGTTTTATGTTAGCCGTAGATTCAATGGTGAGCAGACTTAATATGAAAATAGACCTTAAGGTCTACGATATAGATCAAGATACCAATAAAATAGCCGCGGCTCTTAACGATACAGCTTGGCTCGCAAATGCAGATATGATAGTCGGACCATTCCATCTGAAACCTTTCGAAAGAATGATGAGCTTCGCCAATGAACACGATATCATGATAGTGAATCCAATGACCAATAGGGAAGACCTCTTGCGTGGAAATAGAAATATGGTGAAAGTGAAACCTTCCGTCTCATATCAGATACAATGGCTTGAACAACTTATTGCTGATAGATACAGAGATAATAATGTCTTTGTCTTGGCTATGGATTCGTCTTGTATGGATTATGCCATGATGATTAAAGATATAGCCTTGAGAAATATAGAAGATTCGACCTTTGTGCCTAATGCTAATATCAATAAAATGATAAAAAAATATCATGACGCCATGATAAGCGAAGAGATTGAATTCGATGATAGTACATATAGGACAGATAATGTTGTTTTCGATGTAGCAATGTTAAAGGACCATCCAGATGATACCACAAAGTTTATGAATAGAGTGGCAGTTTATAATTATTCTATCGACAGCTTGAAAAAGGTGAAAGACTTGGCATCGACGGTAAGGAAAAACCTCTTCGTGGTTTATGGCGACAGCAAAGTCTATGCAACAGAGATAATCAATAAATTGAGCATCTTTTCTAAAGATTATCCAGTCAACCTGATTGCACTTCCAGATTGGTCTAAATTCGACAGATTATTTAATGAAAATCTGATAAAACTTAACACTGTCATTTTCGATGATGACTACATTAATTATGATGAATTTGCAGTGGGGAAATTTATCTGTAAGTTTAGAAGTCAATATGGAACAGAACCTAAAGATATGGCATATCACGGATTTAACATCGGATGGTTCTTCCTTAATGCTTTGATGAATTATGGAGATAATGTATTGGAAGGTATTGAGACATACAGAATACAGTTGTTAAATACCAAATATTATTTTGAAAGAGCTAACGAAGAAGACGGAGTGGAAAATAAGTTCTGGAATATATACCAATATAAAGATTATGAAAAAGTACCTATCATATACGAATAAGATATTATCTATACTCTTGATAATATTGGTGACATCTTCGTGTAAGGAAACGGCAGACAAGGATGTCGTGAAGTCATATTATGATAACGGCAATATTAAGTCGGAGTTAAGATATAAGGACGGACATCTTAATGGGGAATGTGTGTGGTATTTTTCTAATGGTAAGCCGGAGCTTAAGATTAACTACGTCATGGACACCTTGCAAGGCGAGTCGTTGCGTTGGTATGAAAACGGATATATGCAGTCGAGATGTTATTATAAAAACGATCAATACGACAGTATTTTCGAGACATATAACGTGACAGGTAAAATGGTGAAAAAGGAATATTATAGAGAAGGTGTGAAACATGGTCCGCTGACACAGTGGTATGACAGTGGTAAATTATTCCTTGAAGGACTATATAATGATGGAATGTTTGATGGAAGATGGATTATTTACTATGAAGATGGCAGTCTCGGCTCGACGGCTACATACAATATGGGAAGCGGAGTGCAGATTGGATATTCTCCGGATGGCCTTATGATGACTAAGATACATTTCAAAGATAATGAGAAAGATGGGGAAGAGATAAGGTATAATAGAAAAGGAGAAGTGATGGAAATACTCATTTGGGAAGGTGGAGAATTCGTGAAAAAAATAGACAAAAAACAATAATTTTTTTTAAGAAAAAATATTTGTTAAATATTTGGTAATTATTAATTAAAAACATTACCTTTGCGGAGTAATTATTTAAAGAAATTAATTTTATTATTTAACCCAATAAAAAATAAAAGTAATGAACGTACAAACCATTATGACAAACTTGGAAGCTAAGCATCCAGGTGAAAAAGAGTATTTACAAGCAGTTCGCGAAGTTTTAGAATCAGTAGAACATGTTTACAACCAACACCCAGAATTCGAAAAAGCAAAGATCGTTGAACGTTTAGTTGAACCAGATCGCATTTTCACATTCAGAGTAGTTTGGGTTGACGATCAAGGTGAAGTTCAAACAAACATCGGTTACCGTGTACAATATAACGCAGCTCTCGGTGCATACAAAGGCGGTCTTCGTTTCCACCCAGCTGTTAACGTTTCAATGTTGAAGTTCTTAGGCTTCGAACAAATTTTCAAAAACGCTTTGACAAACCTTCCACTCGGTGGTGGTAAAGGTGGTGCTGACTTCGATCCAACAGGAAAATCAGACGCTGAAATCATGCGTTTCTGCCACGCTTTCATGTATGAATTATGGAGAAACATCGGTGCTGACTTAGATTCACCAGCTGGTGACGTTGGCGTTGGTGGCCGCGAAATCGGTTACTTATACGGTATGTATAAAAAATTAGCTCGCGAACACAGCACAGGCGCATTAACAGGTAAATCATACGGCTGGGGTGGTTCTTTGATCCGTCCAGAAGCTACAGGTTTCGGTGCTATGTACTATGTTAACCGCATGGTTAAACAAGTTGGCGACACAATGGAAGGCAAGAGAATCGCTTTATCAGGCTTCGGTAACGTAGCATGGGGCGCTGCAACAAAAGCTATCGAACTCGGTGCTAAAGTTGTTGCTATCTCAGGTCCAGACGGCGTTTGCGAAATCCCAGAAGGTATCACAATGGAAATGGTTGACTATATGCTCGAAATGCGTGCTTCAAACCGCAACAAAGTTCAAGATATGGCTGACAAATTCCCAGGCAAAGCTATCTTCACTCCTGGTAAGAAAGCTTGGAGCATCAAATGTGACATCGCATGTCCTTGCGCATTCCAAAACGAAATGAACGAAGACGACGCTAAAGAATTACTCGCTAACGGCGTAAAATATGTAGCTGAAGTTTCTAACATGGGCTGCCAACCAGGCGCTATCTCAACAATCCAAAAATCAGGTACTCCATTCGCTCCTGGTAAAGCTGTTAACGCTGGTGGCGTTGCTACATCAGGCCTCGAAATCTGCCAAAACGCTGCTCACATCAGCTGGACTGCAGACGAAGTTGACGCTAAGTTACAAAAGATCATGAACGACATCTATGACCTCTGCATCGAATACGGTAAACAAGAAGATGGTACAATCGACTACGTTAAAGGTGCAAACATCGCTGGCTTCATGAGAGTAGCTAAAGCTATGTTAGCTCAAGGTATCGTTTGATGAAATTTAGAATTCTAGAACTTTAGAATTTTAGAAATATAAAACGTGAAAACCTGAGAATATTTTTCTCGGGTTTTCTTTTTTTGTAAGGGAGAAACCTGAAAATATATATTATATTTGCAGGACAGAGTTGTCTCATTTAGTGGTATGAGTATTTATAACATTCGATTAAGAATAATTATATGTAAATAAAAGAAAGAAATATATCATATAGTAAGGAATGTTATAAATATCACCAAAACTAATGCTATAACTATGAAAGAATTGCAAATAGAAAATATCAGTTCGATTTTAAATCATTTTTATTTTTTAATATACGAACATTATTCGGTGAAGGATATGACAATAGGATTGAGATCGTATCCATCTATAGTTTTCAAAAATCATCAATTAGGGCTTACTGTCAATATCAGCGGTTCTGATTTGGGTTGTGAATGTAATGACTATGAAGTCTATATTATAAAGAAACGGTTGTTTTCAACAAAAATCATGAGTGTTTCCAAATTGATGGACGCAAGCGAAATCTGGAGTAAAAAAGAGAAAAATATCTCTAATTATTCTTCCTTCATTCAACAGAATCTTATGCCGGTAATCAGAGGAGAGAAATGGGAATAATGTTTAACCAAGCAACTTTTACAGCAATACTTTATATAATTTGTTACCTTTGCTAAATTTATAATTAACGTGTTATGAAGAAATATTTAACCTATAAAGAGATAAAAGAAAGAAAAAAGAAATGGACCATTATAAGCATTACAGTTTCTGGGATATTCCTTTTGATATTTTATGTAATAACTTGTAAGATGAGTGCCGAAAAACGATATTTGTTAATTAAAGAAGGTACAGAATCATTTTATGTAGTGACTGATTATAACGTTCGTAGAAATCCACATTCTCATTCTTATCAAACAACAATACATGGGGTATATTATGATATTACAACTGCTAATTTTAAAAGTTTTAGGTGGTTCTATAATCCTCAATCTTTTATTGAAAGATATTTTACATACAAATTATATGGCTTAAAGAGTGGTAGTGATCAACCTCCATTTGTAGGTTGTGTGTATAGAATGCGTTATATCTATGATGATAAAAAAGATAAGATGATAGATAAGATATTTTATGATGAACCTTTATACGATTCTATATTTGTTAACGATAGTCTGATATACATTGCACCTCCAAAGGAGTATTATGACATTATGAATCAAGAACGGAAAAACAAAAATAAGGTGTTTAGAAAAAATAGA
>JAZLEF010000045.1:0-25707 GCA_045615125.1 Bacteroidales bacterium | reverse complement strand
CCTTCGAGATAACAGACCTCTCTCAGAAAGTGGGAACCCTCTCAGGTGGTCAGGTGAAACGTCTTGCCCTCGCCCTCGTGCTCCTCGACGACCCAGATATCCTCTTCCTCGATGAGCCTACTAACCACCTCGATATGGGCATGATTGAATGGCTCGAGAAATATCTCACTCAGTCGACGAAGACGCTCTTTATGGTCACTCACGACCGTTATTTCCTCGACAGAGTATGTAATAAAATCTTTGAGTTGTACCAAGGAACTATGTACACCCATAATGGCAACTACGACTATTATGTCAGAAAAAGCCGTGAACGTGAGGAGAACAAACGCGTGGCTGCAGAGCGCGCGGGACAGCTTCTCAAGCACGAACTCGAATGGATGCGCAGTACGCCTCAGGCTCGTACCGGTAAGGCGAAGGCTCGCATCGACGCCTTCTACGACCTTCAAGAGAAAGCGAAGATGCGCCGCGATAACAGCGAGCTGCAATTCGGTGCGGATATGCAACGCCTAGGCGGTAAGATATTAGAGATGGACAAAGTGTCGAAATCGTACGGCAATACTACAATACTCAAAGACTTCGAATATATATTCAAAAGAGGCGAACGCATAGGCATCATAGGTAAGAACGGTATCGGCAAGTCTACTTTCCTTAATATGATTACCGGTAACGAAAAACCTGACTCCGGCACTATAGTGACAGGACAGACCGTGGCATACGGCTATTACACCCAGAAAGGCATCAAGTTCGACGAGCGCAAGACTGTGCTCGAGACGATAAAGGATATTGCCGAAGTGATACATTATGGTAAGGATAAGACGTATACCGCCGACCAGCTCCTCGCGCATTTTATGTTCCCTTATTCTATGCACCGTCAACAGGTGGCACTGCTGAGCGGCGGGGAGAAAAGACGCCTCTATCTTCTCACGGTGCTAGTGTCTAACCCTAACTTCCTCATCCTCGACGAGCCTACCAACGACCTCGACCTGCTGACATTGCAGAAACTCGAAGATTATCTCAACACCTATAAAGGATGTCTAATAGTGGTGTCACACGACAGATATTTCCTCGACGAGACCGTCGACCAGCTCTTCGTCTTTGAAGGAGACGGCAAGGTGAAAGGCTTCATGGGTAACTACTCTCAATATCACGAATATCTGGAAAATAAAAATAAGGAAGAGAGAAGAGAACAGGCCGCTCTGAAACAGGAAGCCCGTGCCGAGAAACCAGCGACGACGGAACGTAAGAAGAAAAGAACATATAAAGAACAACAAGAATACGAACAGCTGGCTAAAGATATTGAAGCTCTTGAAAACGAGAAGAAGGAACTTACAGCGAAACTGGAACAACAGCTCGATTATAAAGAAATTGAAATAATAGGTAATAGAATAGGTGAGATAACAGACCTTATCGATGAGAAAGAATTACGCTGGCTGGAACTTGATGAAATTTGATTAATTAGGAATTACAAACTTTAAACTAAATAAGAACATGGAATTATTAAAAAACTTTATTTCAGAGGTAAGAGAAAACGCTATGTTATGGTTGCTCGAAGCTAAGCCAGGACTTTTTGCAATGGTGGAAGATGGCGAAGAAAACTCATATATCCCAGTGTGGAGCAGTGAGGCAGAAGCAGCAAGTAATATCAGCGACGATTGGGAAGAGTATTCTGTGACAAGTATGAATATTGACGAATTTGTGGGATGGATGAGAGAACTTGACGAGGATCAAATAGGCATCGCCATATCATCAGGAGAAGACGGACAGATGTTCCCAATGCCAGCACTTGCTATGAAGCAGATATTCAAAGGTGCAGAGATTGACATTGAAGAAGATAAAAAACTCGTTGGCGAAGATTATTACGATGAAGAATGGGCAGAAGGTATCCCTGACAACTGGGAAGAAGAATACCTCGACAGCCTTGATGATGAGGACTAAGGAGGCGGACGTTGGAGACGTCACCCCTGTGGCGTCTCAAAATTTGTAGTCTTTTTTTTCATATCTTTGCATTTTTCAATAATTTAAAAAATGAAGAGAGTTTTACTTGTATTATTTGCATTAATATCGCTTAACGCCTTCTCGCAGATTCAGGTTAAAGAAGGCTCTTTTAAAAAGATAAACGGTTATGTGATGATGGATAAATCGGAACATACCGACATCAATAATAAACCTATGGCTTTGATAAAGATTACTGCCGAAGGAATGAAAGCAGAAGAGAGAGCTCGCCTTGTCTATAAAGGTAATATGGCAACATATTTCGACGTACATCAAAAGGGGTATGAGACTTATCTCTATCTTACAGCACAGGCAGCGACATTCCTTGAGATTATCCACCCTGACTATGGAAAGACGGAATACTGGTTCCCGGAAGACTTATGTGACTTTTGCGGTTATGAAATGGTGATTAAGTATGTGAATGACACGCCGGAATTGGGATTCCTTGCTGTCAGCAGTGAACCAACAGAAGCTGATATCTATATCGATGGCAAACATTATGGTAAGACCAATAATGTCATAACAGACCTTGCAGTTGGAAACCATGAACTTAGACTTGAAAAAGAAGGTTATTCTACAGTTACAAAAACTTTTGTAACAACCAAAGGCGAGACCTTGAAACTTAATGAGACACTGCAGGCGGTAAGTAAGCAGAAAGTACATCTTATTGTAAAGGCAGACCAAGAAAACGCTACCATTTATATTGACGATGAGCCTTTAGGTATGTATGAAGCGTCTAAACTTTTTATGCAAGGCACAACTCATACATGGATGATAAAATGTAATATGTATCATACAGAAACAGGAAGCGTTACTCTTAATGAGAGAACTGTTATAGATAAAAAACTGCGTCCTAATTTTGGTTATCTTAATGTCTCCACAACACCAGAACAAGGTGCGAAAGTGTTCGTTGATGAAGAATATGTGGGACAGTCTCCAGTGAAAACAGATAAACTAAAAAGCGGTTCTCATAGCGTAAGAGTTATGAAGGATATGTATAAGATGGCAGAGAAATCTTTTACAGTTACCGACGGACAAACCACTAATGCTACGCTTAATATGTCTGCAAACTTTGTTAACGTGACTATAAATACCGACACTCAGTCTGACATCTACGTTGATGAAGAATATAAAGGCAAGGGACAATGGACAGGACGTCTCTCTGACGGAGCGCATATCTTTGAAGCGAGAAAAGCCAACCACCATGCAAGCAAAAAAAGTCTTGATTTGGTTCTGGGCGAGACAAAGACCATAACACTTGAAGCCCCAACTCCAATATACGGAGAAATAGAGATTAACAGTACTCCTATGGGCGCGACAATCTATATTGACGGCAAGAATTATGGAGAAACACCTAATTATATCTCCGACATCATGGTTGGAACACACGAACTGAAACTCACCAAACAAGGTTATGCCGAATTGAAGAAAACCATTACCATTAAAGAAGGCGAGACCTTAGCGATAAATGAGAAACTGCAAGCTAATAACCAACAGACTTCGGGAAATAATAATGTTGCAAGAGGAACAAACCAAACCTTTACCGTTAATGGCGTTTCTTTCACTATGATAGCCGTTGAAGGCGGCACTTTCCAGATGGGAGCGACCTCAGAACAAGGCAGCGATGCAGAGTCTGAAGAGAAACCAGTACACAATGTAACGCTTTCAGATTATTACATTGGCGAGACAGAGGTGACACAGGAGCTTTGGGAAGCTGTTATGGGAACAAATCCAAGCGAATTCAGTGGTTACCCTCAGAGACCTGTTGAACAAGTTTCATGGAACGACTGTCAAGAATTTATAAAGAAACTGAACAAATTAACAGGCAAGAACTTCAGACTTCCAACAGAAGCGGAATGGGAATATGCAGCGAGAGGAGGCAATAAATCTAAAGGCTACAAATACAGCGGCAGCAATACTATTGGAAACGTGGCATGGTACAAAGATAACAGCAGTTTAAGGACACATGACGTAAAGACAAAAGCAGCCAACGAATTAGGCATCTATGACATGAGCGGCAATGTTTATGAATGGTGCCAGGACTGGTATGGAAGCTATAGCAGCGGTTCACAGACGAGCCCAGCAGGACCATCATCTGGCTCCTACCGTGTGGGCCGTGGCAGCTGCTGGTACGGCAGTGCGGGGAGCTGTCGTGTGTCGATTCGTGGCAACAGCGATCCGGACGGCAGGTACAGCTTCAGCGGCTTCCGCCTTGTCCTTTAGGAACTACAATTACAATCCATAAATTTAAAATACATAAGACAATGTATAGACGTATCATACGACACAATGAAGAATGAACAATATGTCGTTGATGCGTCTTTCTGTTTTGAGGCGCATCAGAATATGGTTTAGAAAATATTACGCGTTTTTTTTTAAAATAATTTAGTGAAGATTCGTGTTGTTTCGTGGATGTTATTTAGTGATGTGGTTGCATTTCGACTGCTTCAGTGACTGATAAAATTTCCTCAGCGTTTCTCCGCGTCTTTGCGAGAAATATTTTGGATGATGAATGCGGATTGCTAATTGCTTTTTAAAAGAATATAATTCCTGCAACTCCAGAGATTGCTATCAGCAGCATCGGGTTGACTTTAAAGAAAAAGACGCAGACGAAGGTCACTGCGCAGATTATGATGCTTACGTTGTTATCTCCTAATCCTACGTCGGGGAAGTTGGCGCTGTTCATCATGAGTAATGCCGCTGCAAATATCAATCCTGCTATGAATGGCTTGAGGTTCTTCAATGTCGTCCTGACGACGAAGTTATCCTTGTTCTTGAATAAAAACCTTAAGACGAAATATAACAATACCAACGATGGCATCACTATCGCAAAGGATGCCAGTAATGATCCCAATATGCCTCCAACCTGATATCCTACGTATGTGGCGCAGTTGATGGAGATTGGTCCAGGCGTCATCTGCGACAAGGCGACAACGTCTGCAAACTCACTCATTGTCATCCATCCATGCTTCTCCACGACTTCAAACTGTATCATCGAAAGCATGGCGTAGCCACCGCCGAAACCTAAAAGACCGATTTTTAAATAAACCCAGAATAGTTGTAGATATATCATATTTAATTAGGAATTAGGAGTTAGGAATTAGGAATGTTTTTGAAGATGTATAATGAATGACATAGGCATACGACAATTGCAAATATAATAATGTAGGCTGGTGAGATTTTGAACCACCATATCAGCAGGGCTGTGCCTATCGGGAAGATGGCGGTCTTCCAGTTGACTTTCGCTGAGATGCACATCTTCAATGCTGGTGACAATATCAGCGCAACCACGCATGGCCTTATGCCTCTGAATATCTTCTCAACTGTCGGATTGTCTTTGTAGTCGGTGAAGAACATGGCGATGAGCAGCATGATGATGATGGATGGAAGCATTGCTCCTAATGAGGCTGCTATTGCACCTTTGGTGCCACCGATTCTGTATCCTACATAAAGCGCGCAGTTGACGGCAAAGACTCCGGGTAGCGACTGCACAACAGCAATGGATTCCCAAAATTCATCATGCTCTATCCAACGACGTCTCTTCACCACGGCACGCTCTATCATGTCGAGCATAGCATAACCTCCACCTAAAGTGAAAGCTCCTATGTTTAAAAATGTTACAAAAAGTTGCCAGCAGATTTTCATAGTAAAAAATTATTCTGCAAAGATATAGCGAAAAGCCCTATGTCTTAATTCTCTAACTAATTACCACTTCCTTCCACGTCGCGCTGCCGTCGCCCCAGTTGCCAACGAGTGATGGATGTTTGACGTAGCCTTTCAAAAGTTTAAGAAAATCTTTTCTAGGCATGGTGTGTGCACCCATCCTCCTGAAATGTGGAGTGTCCTGCTGCACATCGATGATGTCGAAATTATTTTTGATGAGAAACTCACACAGATGATTCAATGCTACTTTGGAAGCGTCGGTTCTGGTGTGGAACATCGACTCTCCACAGAATACGCTGCCTATCGATACTCCATACAATCCACCGACAAGCTCGTTGTCGTAGTATGTCTCGACAGAATGAGCGAAGCCGATACGATGTAACTCCTTGTATGCCGCTATCATGTCAGGGCATATCCACGTGCCGTCTTGGTCTTTTCTCTCTACCTTGGCGCACATCTCAATGACCTTGTCGAAATTGGTGTCGATGGAACATGAGAATCTGTTGGAGTCGATGGTCTTCCTCAATGATTTGGTGATCTTCATCTCGGTAGGCTTCATCACCATACGAGGATCGAGCGACCACCATAAGATAGGCTCACCTTCGGAATACCAAGGAAAGATTCCCGATGAATATGCAATGATAAGTCTTTCAGGAGATAAGTCTCCTCCAATGGCGAGAAGTCCATCGTTGTTGGCGAGATTCGCAGATGGAAAATCGAAAACGTCATCCGCTAATAGATATATCGACATAGCAATAAAAATTTGGTTAATAATATTACTATCAGCTGTCAGCAAACAGCATTTAATTGCTACAAAGTTAAATGATAATTTTCGAAAAAGCAATATTATTTTTTTATATTTTTGTGTCAAAATAAAATGTATAATCGATTTTGAATTATGCATTATGAATTGTGAATTATGAAAAGATATTTCTTGCATTTGGCTTATAATGGAACGCGTTATCATGGTTGGCAGATTCAGCCTGACGCTATCTCGGTTCAGGAGGAACTAGAGAAATGTGTCAGCCTAAAGATAGGGGAGAAGGTCGCTATCACAGGATGTGGTCGTACCGACACTGGTGTACATGCACGTAACTTCTACGCTCACTTCGATACGGAAAAAACGATAGCCGACTGCGAGTCGTTCGTACATCGTCTTAACATATTTCTTCCAGAAGATATTGTGGTATATAAATGTTGGGAAGTAGATTCAGAACTGCACGCGCGCTTCGACGCCACTTCAAGGACTTATCATTATTATATCTCACTAAATAAAAATCCATTCCACACGCAAGACGCCTATTACTATTATGGCAAACTCGATGTAGAGATGATGCAGAAGGCCGCCAACATCTTATTCAAATACACCGACTTCACGAGTTTCTCGAAATTACATACACAGGTCAAGACCAACAATTGTAAGATAATGGAAGCACGATTCTTCATGGAGAATGACTTGCTTGTCTTTGAAATAAAAGCTGATAGGTTTTTAAGGAATATGGTGCGCGCCGTCGTCGGCACTTTGCTCGAAGTAGGACGAGGCAGACTTACCTTGGAACAATTCCGTGGCGTCATAGAAAACAAGAACCGCTGCTCAGCAGGAACATCCATGCCAGCTCATGCACTCTTTTTGGAAAATGTAGAGTATTGATTGAGGAACTGAGGAATTTAGGAACTGAGGAATTGAGGTTATTTTTTTATTTTTGATTTTATTTTACCGACAATAGTGGCTAATATTTTAATAATTCTATAGCAGTCTGATAATAATGATTCGGATTCTTTTTCGGAGATATAGTTGCAGTCCCTTAATAATAACAACCAAAATTTTGTTTCGTTAGCTTCCTTTAAGGCAATACTGACTTTATTTAAATAATCAGCAGTCGATTGTGGATGCTCAGCTTCAGCTATATTTGCTCCAATACTTGTACCTGATCTTAAAATTTGTTTTGAAATAACAAATTCCTTGTTGTCAGAAGTTGTTGTCAGATGTTTATGAAGAAAAACTATCCTTTTAGCAAAGTCAAATGATAACTCTTCGATTTTCATCTTCTTCTTGTCTTCTTCATTTGAAAAGATGGGTAAATAAATAGAATTCATAATTTTAGTTTTAAGGTTTAATAAATTTGTTTTATAAATTTTCCTCAGTTCCTTAGCTCCTCAGTTCCTCAGATCCTCAGCTCCATTTATAGTGTCTCTGAATCATTATCACAGAGAGTATTGTCGCGATGAAGTCAGAGATAGGTATGCTCCACCATACGCCGTTAATGCCGATGATATTCGGTAATATTAATAATAAAGGTGTGAGAAACAGAACCTGTCGTGATAATGACAACAATATTGATTTCTTGTCTTTTCCTATGCTTTGGAAGAAGTTACCTATGACTATCGGTAGTGATATGATAGGGAAGGTGCACATCACTATTCTCATGCCGTCTATGGAGTATTTCAATAATTCTTCGTCATTGGTGAAAAGTGAACATGTGAATCGTGGTATAATCTCACCGATGATACATCCTATACATAATGTTATGAATGCTAATAATATGGATTTCTTCAAGGCTTCAGTAACTCTGTCGTATTGACGTGCTCCGTAGTTGTAACTTACAATAGGCTGCATTCCCTGTGTGATTCCCAATACTATCATGGTGAAGAAGAATGTCACTCGGTTTACGATGCCGTAGGCACCCACTGACAAGTCGCCGCCGAATTTCTTGAGTCCTGTGTTAATCAAAATGATGATGACACAAAGCATGGAATTCAATAAGAAAGGTGACAAACCAATAGCGAGTATGTCTTTGATTATCTTGATGTCGAAGACGAAGTCTTTTTTGTCGAAGTGTACTAGCTCATTTTTGTTGGAGAATATCTTGAAGAGATATATCAAAGGTATTGTCTGTGCTATGACTGTAGCTATTGCGGCACCGCGTATTCCCATGCCGAGAGGGAAGATGAAGAGCCAATCTAGGAATACGTTCGCCAATACTGTTATTATCGTCGCTATCATCGCTTCGTTAGGATGTCCAGATGCTCTTAGCACAGAGTTTAATCCATGATATAAGTGAGTGATGATGTTGCCGATGAGTATCACTTGCATATATTCGAAGGCGTAAGGTAAAGTCTGTTCGCTGGCACCGAAGAAGAATAATATAGGTTTCAGGAATGCTAGACATACCACGGTGAATATTATTCCGAAAATGACGTTGAGCATTACTGTGTTGGCTAATGCACGGCAGCTCTTCTTGTAGTTTTTCTTTCCGAGTTCCATGGCTGTCACCGTTGAAGCACCGACGCCCACCATGGCTCCTATGGCTGCGCCGAGGTTCATGAATGGGAATGTGATAGCCAGTCCTGAGATTGCCAAAGGACCGACGCCATGTCCAATGAAAATACTGTCAATCATATTATATAATGAAGAAGCTGTCATCGCGATGATGGCAGGTGTAGCATACTTCTTCAATAACTTACCAACGCTTTCTGTTCCTAAAAGTAAGGCCCCTTTCGGTTCACTCATATATCAAATTTTTTGAGGTGCAAAATTGCAAAAAAAAACGGAATAATTAAGAAAAAATGTTTAATTTTGGCAAAACAAAAAAAGAATAAGATGAATCTGTTATTAATAAGTAATTCAACAAATTTTGGTGAGCCATATTTAGCATGGCCAATGAGTCAACTTGAGTCATTTTGTGATAAAAACAATCTCACTTCAGATAGCAAGATAGTATTCGTTCCTTTTGCAGGCGTATTTATCAATGGTAATCCATACCCACAAAGCTACGATGCTTACACAGCAAGAGTGAAGAAGGTTTTTGAAGAAAAATTAGGACTTTGCAACTTTGTCTCAGTTCATGAAGTAGAAGACAAAATCCAACTCGTTAATGAAGCTGCATGTATTGTTGTTGGTGGTGGCAACACATTCCATCTCGTTGCAGAACTCCATAAATATGGTTTGATGGACGCTATCGCTGAAGTAGCTAAGAAAGGTACACCATATATCGGATGGAGTGCTGGCTCAAACATCGCTGCTCCAACATTATGCACAACTAACGATATGCCTATCGTTCAGCCAGCTTCTTTCAATACATTGAACTTGGTGCCATTCCAAATCAATCCTCACTACCTCGATCCTCATCCAGAAATCGATAAGATGATAAAACACGGCGGCGAAACACGTCAAGATCGTATCAACGAGTATCTCGCTGTTAACCAAGATATGAAAGTTGTCGGACTTCGTGAAGCATCAGCTCTATGGGTCGTTGGTGACAAAATCATCTTGAAAGGCGGTAAGAAAATGATGGTGTTCAAATATGGCACAGAGCCAATGGAACTTGAACCAAATTCAGACGTTACTAGCTACGTTATTTAATGATAAAAAGAAAGTCGAAATGAAATGAGTTTCGACTTTCTTTTTCTATAGAGATAAGCCTTTGAACAAAAAATAATATTTGGTGTTTAGTGATGAAAAAATATCAAATATTATGAAAACCAAATTATTGACATTAACATTACTTCTGGTCATTGGCGGAAGTCTCTTTGCTCAGAGTGCAGCCAAGGAACAAAGGATGCAACGCCGTGCGGAACGCAAGGCACGTCAAGCTGCTGAGCTGGCACAATCGCGTGCCGAAATGATTAAATTGGTTAAAGACACCACCTTCGTCTTGGAAGCCAATACTTTCATCGGTCCATTCGGACAAGAGTCGCCGGTATCTTCATTTCAAAATTATTTTGCTATCGTTGGTGGTAAAGTGGCTATAAGTATCTCCTTCAACAATCCTCCGACATATATGCCGGCATCGGCTACTGCGCCTTTGGGCTGGTATGGTCCGGGAATACCAGGTGTTGGTCCAGGCTATTCTTCTCCAGGATACCCTGGTTGGAACTGGCAGTCGTGGGATACGCCTAACACTCCGGCTACTCTCGTTTCCTACGAAACAGATATGTCAGACTCCGATGGCCCATTCGTGGTGAACGGTTCTTTCAGGACATGGACAGGTGTAATTCCTGTTAATTTCAAGGTTTATGTTCAAGAAAATGGAACAGGAAGGATAATATTTTATACCAACGACGGAGCACAGGTCACTTTCACCGGTGACATAGTGTCGCCACAAAATGCTTCTACAATATATCCGATACCATAATATATTGATTTTCAAACGTTATTACTTTTAAGGACATCCAAAAACGGATGTCCTTTTTTTATGTCTTTATTTAAATAAAAATTTTAAATTATTTTCTTTTATTTTAGAAAATTAAATGTAAATTTGCATGTTAAAATAATTGCTAGAATGAAAAAGTTAGTACTGTCATTATTGTTTCTGATTATGTCTGTCGCTGTTATGGCACAGGCTAAAAAACCTACTATCATGGTTATTCCTTCTGACGCTTATTGCTCAAGAAATGGATATACTACAGAATGGGTTGATGAGAACGGAAATAAAAACGTTGTTTCAGATATAGCTAATTTATTTAAACAGGATGATATCGAAGATTTACGTCTCGTTATCTCTGAACTCTCTCAGATAATGGCAGAAAGAGGTTTCCCTCTCAAAGATTTAGAACAGACATTGAAGTCAATACAACAAGAGACAGTGGAGATGAGCCTCTTGGAAAGTTCCTCTTCAGGTGATTATATCACTGAAACAATGCTCGATAAAGTTAAGAGAACTGCAAAAGCCGATATTATCCTCGACCTTGATTACACAATAATGAAGAAAGGACCTCAACGTTATATCTCGTATAATATGAGAGGTCTCGACGCTTACACAAATAAAGTCATAGCAGCAAACTCTGGCGTTGGAAATCCTTCAACGTCAGCACCTGTAAATCTTCTCCTCGAAGAAGCAGTCATCAATTACATGGATTCTTTCTGCGCTCAGCTTATGTCTCATTTCGAAGATATGGCAGCCAACGGTCGCGAGGTGGTGGTGAAGTTAAGAGTCTGGGATAATGCTGATGTTGACTTTGAAGCAGAATTCGATTTTGAAGACGACTATCTTGAACTTACTGATATAATCTCTTACTGGATGGAAGATAATACTGTTAACCATGCTCCTACACGTACTAATGCGACAGCAACATACCTCGTCTTTGAACAGGTCCGCATCCCATTGTATAAAGAACGTAATGGAAGACAATCAGCTTTGGACGCACGAGGATTTGCTAATGGTTTGAGAAGTTATCTTAAGAAAGAGCCGTTCCTTATCGAAAGTAAGATATACGAACGCGGACTCGGTGAAGTATGGATTATATTAGGAGAGAAATGATATGAAAAAAATCAAATTGTTTTTATTGATATTGTTTGTAATCTCTGCTTCTTTCTGTGCAGAAGCTCAGACAATCCGTGTGCTGACACCATCAACAGCAAATATTAGCAACGAAGCAGCAACATTATTGTACAATAGATTGAATCAGGCTGTATCATTAAATGGCCTTGCTTCAACAGATAACTCAAATAAATTCTTGCTCGTTCCTTCTGTCGTTGTTTTGTCAATAGAACCAACAGCTACTGCACCAGTTAATTACGTGGCAGAAATAGAGGTGACTATGTTTTTGGTTGATAATAGCAAAAAACTTCTTATGGCACAGGAAACACTGGTGAAAAAAGGAGTAGGTGAAAATGAAACAAAAGCCGTCCTTGAAGCAATCAAGTCTATAAAAGGCCGCGATCCAAAATTAAAGAAATTTATTACTATTGGAAAAAATAGAATAATTGAATATTACAATACTGAATGTGAAACTGTCATTAAGACAATAAATGCATACATCGAATGTGGAATGATTGATAAAGCTATTGATGAGTTAAATGCAATACCTCAGATTGACGGTAATACAGGATGTTATGATAATACATTGAATATCTTAAGTAAGATTTCTCAGGAACAACAAGAGACAGCTAACGCTGCTATAAAGAACGAGAACCCTGACGTATCTTGGATAAATAAATAATATTTAATAAGTATGAAAAAAAGTATTGTAATATTATTATTGATGTTGTCTTTTGTTTCTTTTGCACAAAAAGATTATAAACTTCTTGAACAGAGTTCAAAGGCAAAACCTAGCTGGCTGACAGGCGGTAGCACTCAAGGTGCATTCATGATTCAAGCCAATAAGGTAGCTACCATAGATGAAGCTCAAAATACTGTTATGACACGTTTGTTGAATCAGATAGCTTCTTCAGTGGCTGTGCAAGTTTCTGGTGAAATTATAGAAGATATTGATTGGGAAACCGTAGAATTAAACGGCAAAACTCAAGAACAATATATAGAGCAATTAAAAATCAATACAACAACAAAAATTGCCAAAATACCAACACTTCAAGGCGTTAGCATAAATAAAGCTGATATCTACTGGGAACGCTTCCTTAATAAAAAGACCAAAGAAGAATGTTACGACTATTATATTCTTTATCCTTTTTCATCATTTGAGTTACAAGAACTTATCGATGCTTTCAATGCTCAGGAAAAAGCAATGAATGAAAAGATTGAGAGCTATAGAGAAAATCTCGATGATATTGATGAAATCAATGTTTTGCTTGAATCAATCAATGAGATGAAGTCTTTGATGAAACAAGTAGGAGAATATGACCCAGTCAAATCAGATAAGTTGAAAAATTATATTTCACTATATGAAAAAGTTATAAGTGAGATTTTTATTGAGGTGCTTGAGAATGGCAACGGGGTGTTGGTTCTACAATTGAAACATGATGAGAAAGTAATGAAGACAACATCGCTTCCACAAGTGAGATGCGATTGTGTAAAGGATATCAAAAAGAAACATATTGGTAATCATGTAAAAATCACTTTTGATACATTTGATTGCTATTTTGATCAAGATGATAATTACATGACAGTGACATTCAATTTCGGAAAGAAAAAAGTTAGCAAAAAATTAATAATCAAAAAATAATTAACAAATTTAAAAGCGGAAGCCGAAAAGCAAAGAGTAGGCATAACCAAAAAAATTAACAAAATGAAAAAGATTTCTTTATTATTAGGAGCAGCACTTATGGTATTAGTGATGGCTTCATGTGGAACACAAAAAGCAGCAACATCTAACTGGCCATGTCCAGAATGTAAATCAACAACAGATGTATTCCGTTATTTAGGTCAACATGTTGCTTCAACAGACAGACAAATGCAACAAGCACGTCAAATGGCAGCAAACGCAGCTCGTACAGAATTAGCAACACAAGTTAGCGCAACAGTGAAACGCGTTGTTGACAACTACACAAGCGAATATATCACAGGTGCTGACAGCGATTTCAGACAACGTCTTCAAGATGTTTCACGTACAGTTGTTAACCAATTATTACAAGGAACACCTGTTACATGTGAAGGTACAATGCCAAGCACAAGCATCCAAGGCGCAACAATCTGCTTTGCATGTGTTGAATTGACAGGTAAATCAGTTTTAGATGGTATCTCATCAAAAGTATCAAACGATGAAAAATTAAGAACAGACTTTGAATATGAAAAATTCAAAAAAGTTCTTGAAGATGAAATGAGTAAATTACAATAATACATGCGAATTTTGAAAACACTTGTATTAGTCTTTTTATTAATATTAAAGACAACTAGTCTTAATGCCACGGGGGAAAATAATAATTCCCCCGTGTCTTATGGTGATATACCGGAATGGTTTGCACAAGGTGGTGTGATAGGTATATCAGATCCTACAAGCGATACCTTGCAGGCATATAATCAAGCTGTGACACGTGCACTTGCTTTTTATTCTATCAGTAAGAATATGGAACTTTCTTCTGTATATGAATATTATTATTTAAATACTAATGAAGTGAGAAGTCATCACGAAAACCAAAAATCACATTGGATTGCAGATTCTTATTCTTCATTGAGTAATTATTCTTATTCCGTAATAAAAACACATAGAACCAAAAATAATGAGACAATAGTACTTTTAAGAGTACTGGATGATGCATCTGAAAATAAAAAAATGGAAATAGAAGTTTCATTTATGTATCATTATGAAAACCTTGACGATAGAGACGATTATGGCGAAAAGCAAATATTATCTATCTATAATTCAGATGATGTGAATAATTTAGGATGGATCTCTACAATAGATAATAGTAGAAATAATAAAATATCTTCGATAGATACTACAGTATACAAAATGAAAAACTATAACTGTACTTATACCAATTTGGGTAAAGTTGATGAGGATATGGTTTTCTCTGCTACCAATTATGGATTGTGGAACGCTTATTTGGATACATTCTTTCAAGCATTATCGGTCTTTGAGTCAAAGAACGTGCTTATAAAAAACACTACACGACAAATTACAAATGAATATAACGGAGCTTTTGGTGATAAATCTCAAAATATTGCTCGTTTAGTTATGAAAACTAATGTGTCGTGTTCTCTTGTTGATGTTTCATTGAATAATAACAAACTCTACGCTAACTGGGAGATAATAGAAAAATGAAAAAAATATATCTTTGCGCATTATTATCATTGATAGTTAATGTGATGCTTGCTCAAGAAAAAAATTGCTACAATTATACATCTGATGATATGTTTTTCAGATATACAGCTTCTGGTTATCAGGAAGTTGTAAATAATAACCATTCTAAAGCTATAAATGAGTCCAAGAAGAGAGCTAATATTTCTGCCGAGAGTGAATTGGCAAAAATGGTTAACTCTGCCGTCACACGTATCATTGAGGAAATGTCTATAGAAAATCAAGCATATAATTATACTCAATCTGATACAACTTTGGTTTCTACATATAAGGTGTTTAAAGGAATGAATACTATATGTCAGACTAAAACAAAATTAGTTGATAATGTGTATGTAACTTACGTAACAAAGGAAATCAGTGTGGATTGTATCAGTGACATGTTTTATTTTGATAACGAAGCTGATAAAGCAGAATTTAAGAAGAAACTAAAAAAACGTAAGAAAAACTAATATCCTATTTTATGATACATAAAGGTTTAACTAATGAACAAGTAGAAGAAAGTCGTAAGAAGTACGGCTCTAATGTTTTGACTCCTCCAAAGAAAGAATCTCTTTGGCATCAGTTTTTACAAAAATTCACAGATCCTATTATCAGAATTTTATTGATAGCATTGGGATTGTCAATCGCAGTTTCTTTATATCAATATTTTACGACAGAAGAGGGCTTAAGTGTTCTCTTTGAACCTATTGGTATTTTTGTGGCAATCATGCTCGCTACTTGTATCGGTTTTGCCTTTGAAGTAAGCGCGAACAAGAAATTCGAAGTCCTTAATAAAGTAAGCGACGACGAGGAAGTTAAAGTGGTGCGTAATGGTAATATCACAGTCATAGGTCGTAAGGAAATTGTAGTTGGTGATGTAGTAATCATCGAAACTGGCGACGAGGTACCTGCCGACGGTGAACTCATCGATGCATTCTCGCTCCAAGTGAATGAGTCTGACCTTACTGGTGAGCCGATGGCAACTAAAACAATCGACCCTAAAGATTTTAAACATGACGCTACTTATCCTTCTAATTATGTGCTTCGTGGAAGTAAAGTCATCGACGGACATGGCGTGATGTGTGTCGATAAAGTTGGCGACGCTACAGAATGGGGTAAGGTGTATAAAGGCTCTCAGATTGAGAATAACATCAAGACTCCTCTCGATAATCAGCTTGATCATCTTGGAAAAATTATTACAATAGCAAGTTATTGCATCGCTGCCATAATTATTGTTATGCGTCTCGTGATGTTCTTCACAGGCGATAACGGAACATTCGAATGGCTTGCCTTTGCTCAATATCTCCTTAATACTCTGATGATGGCTGTCACAATCATCGTGGTGTCTGTTCCGGAAGGTCTGCCGATGAGTGTAACATTAAGCCTCGCTTTGAGCATGAAACGTATGCTCACTGCTAATAACCTCGTAAGAAAAATGCACGCCTGCGAAACCATGGGTGCTGCAACAGTGATATGCACAGATAAAACAGGAACTCTTACTCAAAATCAGATGAGTGTTAACGATCTGTCATTTCCTGCTCTCCCTGAGAAGAAATTATCTGATAATGAAATCAGCAATCTTATAAAAGAAAGCCTTGCACTTAATACAACAGCATTCCTCGACTTTAGTGATGATAAGAAAATCAAGGCTATAGGTAATCCAACAGAAGGAGCTCTTCTTTTATGGCTCAACAAACAGGGCGTCGATTATATGCAAGTGAGAGAAGGTGTTAAGATGTATCAACAGGTTCCTTTCTCAACAAAATATAAATTCATGGCTTCTATCGTTGAGTCACCATCAATGGGAAAACCTATATTCTATGTGAAAGGAGCTCCTGAAATTCTTTTGAAGCATTGTAATAAGATAGCTACACCGGAAGGTAATGTCGATATCACTCCTTATCGTTTGGATGTTGAAAGACAGCTTCTTGAATATCAAGGCAAGGCGATGCGTACCCTCGCTTTCGCTTATAAAGTTGGGGACCCTAACGAACAATCTTTCGATCCTAATACAGACGACCTCGTAGCAGAAAACTTTATATTATTGGGTGTGGTTGCTATCGCAGACCCAATACGTCACGATGTGGCAGACGCTGTGAAGAATTGTATGTCAGCAGGCATTGATGTCAAGATTGTCACTGGCGATACACCTGGTACAGCCATTGAGATAGGACGTCAGCTCGGTTTATGGCTCGGCACAGATTCTAAAGACGTTAACCATATCACAGGTAAAGATTGGGAAGCTCTATCAGATGAAGAAGCACTTTCTGTGATACATAACATCAAGATTATGTCGAGAGCACGTCCTATGGATAAAGAACGTCTCGTAAGATTGTTACAATCTGAAGGCGAAGTCGTTGCTGTAACAGGCGATGGTACAAACGACGCTCCTGCTCTCAAAGCTGCACAAGTAGGCCTCTCCATGGGTGATGGTACAACAGTGGCAAAAGAGGCCTCCGACATCACAATACTCGATAACTCATTCAATAGTATCGCTCGCGCCGTGATGTGGGGAAGATCGTTGTATATCAATATCCAACGTTTTGTCGTGTTCCAAATGACAATCAACGTGGCAGCATGTCTCATCGTTATGCTCGGCTCATTACTCGGAACAGAGATGGTACTTACCGTCACACAGATGCTTTGGGTTAACCTTATCATGGATACTTTCGCAGCTCTCGCTCTCGCTTCATTGCCACCATCAGAAATGGTGATGAAAGAGAAACCTCGTAGCAGAGACGCTAATATCATCACAAAACCAATGGTATGGCAAATCTTCGGAGTTGGTATCTTATTCGTCTTGTTTATGTTCGGTCTCGTTCAATATTTTAAACATGTAGAAGTGATGTCATTGGCTGACTTCTCATTCGCTGAATATTTCAAGAACTATTTCAATTTTAAACCATCACAAGGAATTTCAGCATTAGAACAGACATACATCTTTACAATATTTGTATTCTTACAGTTCTGGAATTTATTTAATGCCAAGGCATTCCACAGCGAAGGCTCTGCATTCAAAGGATTGTTCAGAAAAGACGTCATCGCAGGCTTCGGATTGGCATTATTTGTAATAGTCTTTGGTCAGTTGTTAATCGTCAGCTTCGGAGGCGAGATGTTCAATGTTGAAGCAATGAATGTCAAAGACTGGATGTATATCATTTTAGGAACATTACCTGTTATGATTGTCGGAGAAGCCGGCAGAGCAATAAAGAAGTTATTAAGTTAGAATATCTTAATACAACAAGTAGACGTATCAATGATTTAATTTGAAATTGTTGATACGTCTCTTTTTTATAATTAAAAACAATTTTACTTTAAATCAATTATGACAAAAAAAATATTTACATTATTACTTTTGTTCGTTGCTTTTACAATAAGTGCTCAGAATAAAAAACAAATAGAAAAAAAGATAGAGGAAATAAAAAATAATGGTGCTTATTATTGGGGAGAGAGTGCTATATGTAAATCTTCTGATAGAGCAAAGAAAATGTCTTTGGAAAATATGTATAAAAACATAGTGGCAGATATTGAAGTTTCTTTAGTAGATATGGGTTTTGATAATCTTGATGAACATAAAATGAATGTGCTCAGGACTGTTAAAATATCTCCATTAGAGAAAGATGTCGTTGTTGGTTCAAAGAAAAATAATTATGTTAAATTCTCATATATAAGTAAAGAGGATTTCTTGAATGTTTTCAATGAAAGAAAAAAAGATATTCAATCTCATGCCGAGAAAGGTCTTAAATATGAACGACAAAACTTGGCTAACGCTCTCCGAGAATATTATTGGGGAATGATGTTATGTGTTGGTCATATCAATGGTAAAGAGCTGATGATAAAAGTCGAAGATGAAGATGTCATGGCATACGATTTCTTTTATGAAAAAATGGTGGATTTGTTGGGCTCGATATCTTTTCGTGTCGACAAACGTAATCCTGGAGAGTTGAATGATGAAGGTCTGTCGGTCTTGCTGAATGTAACTTCCAATGACGAGGTCTCTATAGATGGATTGCCAATAGAATATAGCAACGGAGTGGATCGTTATATTGAAACATTGGTTCGTAATAATAAGGCTAATATTCAGCTTAATGAAGATATTGTTAAAGAAATAGGCATAAAAATAATTTATAATTTTAAAGACGACCTTAATAGTAACTCTGAAATTAAGACGATATTCGATAATGTCGGTTCTGTCATTATAGATGAATACAAAAACTCAATAGTCCCGATAAAAGATTATATGAGGAATATTAAAAAAAATGACCAGGAACCTCAACTTCTCAATGAAGGAAAGTTGTCATCCAATGAAGAGTATTTTTATGATGTGATGCTTAAACTTGAAAATGCTTTCCGTGAGAAAAATTACAATTCTGTTAAAGGGTATTTTACCAAAGAAGCATTCGCCATGCTTGACACATTGGTGAGAAATGCTGATGAAATTTCAGTGGTAGGCAAACAAGAGTATGAGATTATTCCTTTTGGTGATATTACGATATGTAGAGATATCGATATGTGTTTCAAATTTAAAAATTATAAGTCATTTATCAGAGAAGTGGTGTTCCGATTTGATAACAATACAAAACTTATAAAATCATTAGCATTCCGTATCACATCGTATGCAGAGAAAGATATCACAACAAATAATAAATGGGGCAACGATTGTAGATTCGCTCTCATCAACTTCTTGGAGGATTATCAAACAGCATACGCACTCGAACGCCATGAATATCTTGAGAAAATTTTCTCTGATGATGCCTTGATAATTGTAGGTCATGTGTTAGAAAAACGCGAGAATCAGACTAAAGATGTTATGAAACTTAATTTAGGAGAAAAGGAAGTTGTATTGCAAAGAATGGAGAAGAAGGCTTATTTCGATAGATTAAAGAGGGTTTTTGATGCTCAGGAATATATCGATATAAAATTTACAGAGACAGTCTTCGAGAGAATGGTAAATAGTGACGATGAAAATAACAATAACGGTGATGATATTTTTGGAATTAGACTTTTACAAGAATATAATTCTGAAAAATATGGCGATGTCGGATATCTGTTTCTCTTAGTCGATCTCAGAGATACTCAAAGACCTGTTATACATGTCAGAGCATGGCAACCAAGTAAAACCGATGAAGGTGTTCTCGTTGGATTGAAAAATTTAGAAGAATAGTTTATGAAAAAACTCCTACTCATATTTTTTGCATTAATATCGCTTAACGCCTTCTCGCAGATTCAGGTTAAAGAAGGTTCATTCAAAAAGATTGACGGTTATGTGATGATGGATAAATCGGAACATACCGACATCAATAATAAGCCTATGGCTTTGATAAAGATTACTGCCGAAGGTATGAAAGCAGAAGAGAGAGCTCGCCTTGTCTATAAAGGTAATATGGCAACATATTTCGACGTACATCAAAAGGGGTATGAGACTTATCTCTATCTTACAGCACAGGCAGCGACATTCCTTAAGATTATACACCCTGACTATGGAAAGACGGAATGCTGGTTCCCGGAAGACTTATGTGACTTCTGCGGTTATGAGATGGTGGTGCAGTTTGAGGGAAATCCCAACGAACAAAACTATCTTATAATTAAAACGGACCAAGTATATGCTAATATATATATAGATAATGAATATGCGGGGAAACAATTTGCACATAAGCAGCTGAAAGTAGGCTCATCACATACATGGAAAATAGAATGTGATTTGTTTCGTACTGAAAGTGGTGATGTAACTATCACAAATGACGAAAATGTGATAGATATAAAGATGATTCCAGAATTTGGTTATCTTAATGTTGCAACAATTCCTGAAAATAGTGCAAATGTATATTTAAATAATGAGTTGGTTGGTAAAACACCATATAAATCAGATAAATTATCAGTCGGTTCATATACGGTTAAAGTGGAAAAAGATCAATTTAAGACAACAGAAGAAACAATTGTAGTAAAAGGTAAAGAGACAACAAATGTAAATATTAAAATGTTGTCGATTTATACGGATGTAATAATTAAGACTGATGGTGAGTCGGATATTTTTATTGATGGTAAACAAAAAGGTAAGGGATTATGGTCTGGAAAATTGATGGAAGGAACGTATATTTTTGAATCAAGAAAAGAAAATCATAGAACAACACAAAAAACAGTAGTAGTTACTGGTAACAATCAAACAATAATATTGGATTCGCCAGAATCTATTAATGGTAGTTTGGATGTTAGTACTATTCCTGCAGATGCAAATATTTATATTGACGGGAAAAAATACGGAAACACGCCATACAAGACCTCTACATTGATAGGAGACCATAAATTGAAATTAACAAAACACGGATATACGGACTTGAAGAAAAAAATTACTATTAAAGAAGGTGAAATGCTGATTATAAATGAAAAATTGAGTAAATCAAATATGGGGTTTTCACGAATATTTAGAAAAATAGGAAATTTTTGTGATGATTTAGCATACGTATTTGAACCAGAAGATGAAACCCTTGGTGTTGGCTATAAATATTCAAAATATTTTCCTGTAACACTATCATTAAATATGACTAGATCGTTTGTGTCTCTATTTATGGAACTTGGCATTAATACAGATAATAGTATTATTAGTGATTATAATCCTAGATTTTATATGATGTTTTCGCCAGGATTATATTTTAGATTTTTGTCAATTAATTGTGGAATAGGTATTTTGCCAAATGATTATGTAATGACGATAGATGTATTGGATGGAAATGTCGTAAATACAGAAATTACAAAAACTAATTATTATATTATAAAACCATCAATTACTGGCTATATACCTATAAGTGATGAGGATTTTTATATAACAGTTGATGTTGGTTATAATTATTTCCCTAATATTAAAGATCTTAACGGATTGTCATTAGGTCTTGGCTTTCAATGGGTGATATGGTGATTTATTAATGGATTTAAAAAATGAAAGAGTTATTAGGTTTTCGTCTCGCATTATAAAATTTTTTATTTTTATACAAAAATAAATTATCTCTATTCAATTCTAAGTCGGAAAAAAATTATATTTGCGAAGAATTAAAACATTAATAAAATTAAAGTATTTGTTATGAAAAGAATGGTATTTGTATTTATGATGGTTTCCTTATTTTGTGTAACCTCAAGTTTTGGCACAAAATCAATAGTTGATAATTATAAAAATGAAACGACAGAAAATGTTTGTTCCGATAGTGTTGATATAGAAAACAAACTTAAAGTTGATTATGAATATGCAAAATTTAAAAAAGTATTTGACGCATTTATAGAAATAGATGAGATATCTGAATTTTTTATGCCAGAAAATTCATATTATGAATATGAATTGAATAAATTAAATGGAGATGTTAAAACTATAACAGCGGTGAATTATAACCTTGCAGATACACAGGGTAATAAATTTATTGGTGATACTTTGGAATTAGTTACCTATTCATATGATATAAATAACAATAAAGAAATGATAGTTGAAGAGCATCATCATAATATTTTATATGAATATTATTATGATATATTAGATATTGTTTATCCAAGTTATGATAATGAAAAAAGAACTAACGGTAAATATATAATTGTATCAAAATATAATGATAATGGACAACTAATGGAACGAGCTAAGTATATTCATAATAATGAATTGGTTTCCAAAACAGTAAATGTGATTTCTTATGATGGAGTAATTGTAGAGTCATTAACATTGAATTCATTTTTTTATACATTTTATGATGGAAAAGATAACAGCTTGAGCGATTCTGAGTTTGAAGAAGAGGTTAGAACTAAATACAAATATGATAAAAAAGGCAACTGTATAGAGGAATATCAATGTATATACAGAAACAATATGGATTATAATTATGCATATGTATCTGTTATAGAAGATAAATATGATTATGCTGATGATTTTGTATTTTCTTACACTTTTGTTGATCACGATGATAAAGAAAAATATTCATATAGCGAAATACTAAAAACATATACTTATGATAATAAGGGAAAATGCGTAAAAGAAACTAAAACCGAATTTTATTATAACCTTAATCATAATGAAAAAACTATTGCAAACCAAACTGAAACAAAGTATAAATATGACGCTAATGAAAACTTGGTTGAAAAAAATACATATAGAGATAATGAGTTAAGGTTAAAACTCGTATTAGATTACGATAATGAAAATAATGTTATTGAAGCAAAGACATATACATATAACAATGGTGTAGAGACACTTGCTGAAAAGATTAAGTATGATATAACATATGTACAATAAAGTTTCTATTAAATAAGATTTTGATGATCTAAAAGAATTTTTATAATAAAATAATATGAAAAAACTTATTCTTATATTATTTGCATTGATTTCGATGGAAGCCTTTTCGCAGATACAGATTAAAGAAGGTTCTTTTAAGCATATCCCAGGAGGGGTTATTCTTAATAAAAATGAATACACAGACATTAATAACTACCCGATGGCATTGATAAAAATTTCTACAGAAAATATCAATGAATACGAAAGAGGTCGCCTACGCTTTACAGGTAATATGGCGACTCAGGTAATAAAAGAGTATGATACAGGAAAAGTTTTGGTATATCTTACAGCAAAGAATGCAACCTTTCTAAAGATAGCACATCCGGATTATGGAGAGTGTAAATATCCATTAGAAAATTTATGTGACTATTGTGTTTACGAGATGGTGTTGAAGTATACGCCCTTAGTGTCTGATATAGAAGCAAATTATATGAATATAGGTAAGGAAATATCTATATTGACGGATAAACCTAATGATGAAATTTACATAGATGAAGAATATGTGGGAAAATCACCAATGACTTTAATTATTCCATTTGGAACACACACTATAAAAGCAGAAAGAAATGGAATTATAATTGCCAAAATAATAAATGTTTTACGTGATGGAGGAAATGAAAGAGTGGAATTTAATTTTCCAAATAGTAAAACTTTTATTGTTAATGGTGTATCTTTTTCAATGATTGAAGTAAAAGGAGGAACGTTTGTGATGGGATCAAATTCAGAAAAAGATAATGATGATAAACAAACATGTGTAGTGAAATTATCTGACTATTATATTGGAGAGACAGAAGTTACACAAGAGCTTTGGAAAGCGGTTATGGGTGTAAATCCAAGTAATTTTGAACATGATCAAAATCCTGTTGAAAGTATATCATGGTATGATTGTCAGGAATTTATTCAAAAATTGAACGAAATTACTGGTGAAAAATTCAGATTGCCAACAGAAGCAGAATGGGAATTTGCTGCTAGAGGTGGTAATAAATCAGAAGGATACAAATATAGTGGTAGTAACATAATAGAGAAGGTGGCTTGGTATGATGATAATAGTTCCTTTAAACCTCACAAGGTAAAGAGAAAGCTATCAAACGAATTAGGCGTTTTTGATATGAGTGGAAATGTGATGGAATGGTGCGAAGATTGGAGAGCTGATTTAAATAGTGGGATGCAAATAAATCCTAAAGGTCCTAATACTGGTGCTCAGCGTATTCTTAGAGGAGGAAGTTGGTATTGTTTTTCCGATGAATGTGAAACATTAAAACGTATGGGAAGTGCTCCAAATTCAAGATATTTTACTTTTGGTATGCGCTTAGTTTTATAATAAAAGATAACTATTAATGGCTTATATAAATTGAATTATAAATGTTATAAAAAAATAAGAAAATGAAAAAAAGAACATTAGCATTATTGTTTTTATTTGCAATCTCTATTACGAGTTTTGCAATTGAACCATTATTGAAGACTTGTGAATCAACGGCTGTCGTAAATGTTAACGTGGATGATGATGATGATGATGATGATAAATCATTGATAGATAATCCTCGTTTTCTACATATGAATAAATATAAGATTATCTCAGGTCCCGAACTTAAAAAATATGCTATCGCTATTTTAACCTTGCCAGATGGTTGGGTTATTGGGGGGATGTCTACTTTAGATTATATGAAAAGGTTGTCAAATTTGATAGCCAGAGAAGGAGACTGTTGGGGTACAAAACACGAGTGTACTATTTTGGCAGAAATACAAAGTGGCGAAATATATAGATATATATTAATCGTCGAGAGTATGGATGAGGAAGATATGGCAATATTGAGTGCGGCAGCGGGTCATGGAGGCTTTGAGGAGGTTATTTATACAGTGATTAATTACAAGAATGTACAGAAAAATACATATCAAACAACAAACGAAGGACATACTTCCGTAAATAAAACTAATGTGAAAGGAATAAAACCAACAATTACTGTTAATGGTGTGTCTTTTACTATGGTAAAAGTAGAAGGTGGTACATTTGAGATGGGTGCACAAAACACAGATTCACATGCAGATAACTATGATAAAGATGCATATAATGATGAGACGCCAGTACATAGTGTGACACTTTCTGATTATTACATTGGTGAGACAGAAGTGACTCAGGAATTATGGCAGGCTGTTATGGGAACCAACCCAAGTCATTTTAAAGGGAATAAGAAACCTGTTGAGAAGGTTTCTTGGGATGATTGCCAAGAATTTATAAAGAAATTAAATCAGTATACTGGTGAAAACTTTAGATTACCAACAGAAGCAGAATG
>JAZLEF010000044.1:0-7253 GCA_045615125.1 Bacteroidales bacterium | reverse complement strand
ATATACTTTTACAGAAGGCATATTTCCGCCAACAATGCCTGAAATAAGTTATGGTGAAAATAATAACGTATTAACATGTCAATATAAAGACGGTGAACATGTGTATTTATCGCCTTATTTTTTAGAATGTTTGCCTGAATGTACATTATCAACAAATGATATTTTTGATAACAAAGCACTTACGATAAGCCCAACATTATTGTCAAACGGCGAAACAATCTCCATCGAATCAGATTCAGAGATAAAAGACGTGAAGATGGTTGACATGCTTGGAAGAGAGATGAATGTTTCCATCGACAACACAAACGGCACTTCTTGCCAAATAAACATAAATCAAAAATGTAATTCCGGCATCTACCTTATCATTGTTGAGACAGAAGAAAGTTCTCATTACGAGAAGGTTATTATAAGGGAATAAAAGCCACAAGACCACAAGACTACAAGTTATTTTTATGATGCTGTGATGTAGTTTTTACCGAAAAAAAACAATTTCATGAGGTTTCATGATATTTTTAGAAGACAAAAAGAGGGGGCAGCAATTTTTTGAATTTTGCTGCCCCTTGCTTGTAGTCTTGTAGTCTTAATTATTTCTCTGATATAAATATCGTTTGATACTCTTCTTTGGTGTTCTTTCAAAGGCTTCAGACATTACCTCTATCTTCTTAAGTTTAGCGTAATTAGGCAATTCCTTATTTACTTCAGGCAATGTATCTTCGATATATTTGATGAATGTAGCCTGGTCCATACCTTCTTTCGATGCAGTGTCGAAGTCAGGATAGATGAGAGCAGTGAGACCGCCGTTGTCTTCGATAACCAATGATTCGCGGACGTAAGGACGAGTGTCGAGAACAGCCTCAACTTCTTCAGGATAAATATTCTGACCTGATGGACCGAGAATCATACACTTAGAACGACCTCTGAGGAAGAGATAACCATCCGCATCAATGACGCCCATGTCGCCAGTATGCAACCAGCCATCAGAGTCGAGCACTTCTCTCGTTGCGTCTTCGTTCTTGTAATAACCCAAGAATACGTTAGCACCTTTAACGAGAAGTTCGCCAGGTATATTCTCTGGATCTGGAGAATCTATCTTCATTTCCATATTAGGAACAATCTTACCGCAAGAATACAACTTCGCTGTCTTATAATCATCGTATGTAATGATAGGAGCACATTCTGTCATGCCGTAACCCACCGTGAATGGAAATTCCATTTTCTTGAAGAAGGATTCAACCTCCTTGTTGAAAGCAGCACCACCGATGATAACTTCATAGAACTCACCGCCGAAAGCATTGATAAGCTCAGTCTTAATCTTATTCATAATGACCTGTTCGAGGATTGGAAGTTTCAAAGCGAATTTGATTCCAGAAGTCTCGATAACAGGTTTCACCTTGCTCTTGTAAATCTTCTCTATGATGAGAGGCACAGCGATGACCAAAGTAGGCTTCACTTCTGAGAGGGCCTGCATGATAATCTTAGGACTTGGGAGACGTGAGAGGAAATATACGTGACAACCTACAGAGAGTTCGTACAACACTTCAAACATAAGTCCGTACATGTGAGCGCAAGGTAACATGGAAACGATACGAGAAGTATTGTTGAGGATAGGAAGCACCTTAACAGCGAATTCTATGTTGGAACGGATGGCGCGATAAGGAATCATAACGCCTTTTGAAAATCCTGATGTTCCAGAAGTATAGTTGATGATAGCGAGTTCATCGGCTGAGTCTTCATAATAATTTAAAGAGTCAGGAGTGAACTCCATCGGATAATGTTTTCCGAAAAGCTCGTTGAGACGTTCACGGCTCTCAGTGATTCTCTCATTAGCTGCATAAAGGAGTTTAAATGTGTTAACCTGAATGATAGCCTGGAGGTCAGACATATCAATTTCCGAGAGGCCTTCCCAGATGACTTCGTCGACGAAGAGAATCTTAGCTTCCGAATGATTGACGAGGTGGTTGATATTACTTGGTTTGAATTCGTGCATGAGAGGCACAGGGACTGCACCGTATGTCAAAGCGGCGAGGAATGAAACGACCCAGTTAGCCTGGTTTCTTGAACATATCGCCACTTTATCCCCTTTTTCAAGACCGCATTCTTCAAACATAATGTGGAGTTTTGCTATTCTTCTTGCCAAGTCTCTATAGTGCAAGGTCACACCTTGATAATTTGATATAGCTGGTCTGTCCCAATTTTCTTTGAAAGATTTTTCAAAAATCTTATTTACTGATGTAAAGTTCATCTTCAAAGTTATTAGTTAATAATTTAGTTCATCGCTACAAATATACAAAAAAAAAGCAAATACGTTTACTATTTTTTATAAAACTCACGACCTCAGGACCTCAAAATATCAAAAAAACACCGATATTATTAACTCTACCGCTCTAGTTCCTCTATTTCCTCTAATCCCTCTAAACCTCTATTCCCTCTAAAAAAAAACTTGTGGTCTTGTAGTCTTGTAGTCTTGTAGACTTTTTTATATCTTTGCAGAAAATAATAAAATCATGGAAGAAAAAATGTTTGACCCTAATGCAGCGGCTGCTCTTGGCTCTGGTATATACGGTTTGCCATGCACAGCAGAAGAAGCTGAAATCATAATCATCCCTGTTGAATGGGAACTTACAACAAGTTATAACAGAGGTACTGTCAATGGACCTCAGGCTGTCTTCGACGGCTCAATGCAAGTTGACCTTCATCACCACGACTATCCTGAAGTATGGAAACGCGGCATCTGGATGGACGAATTCCCACAAGAACTTCGCGAGCTCCACGATGAACTCGTTCCTCTGAGCGAAGACATCATCGACGGCATCGAAAGCGGCGACGTCGACGAAAACCCAGAAGCATACGAAGACAAATATGTAGCGATAGAAAAAGGCTTCGACACTATGTTCGCTTGGCTCAAAGACAGAATCGCTTATTGGAAGTCACAAGGCAAGAAAGTAGGTCTCCTCGGCGGCGACCACAGCACTCCTCTCCCATATCATACTTATTTCAACGAACTCGGTGAAGAATACGGTATCATTCACGTCGATGCTCACAGCGACCTCAGAATAGAATTTGAAGGCTTCAAATATTCTCACGCCTCCATCTTCTATAACACAATGAAATACGACAACATCGAGAAACTCGTACAAGTTGCTATCCGCGACTACTGCGACCAAGAGAAAGAAATCATCAACAATTCTGAAGGAAGAATGGTGGTGTTCTACGACCGCGACAACCGCAGAAAGATGTATGAAGGTGCAACATGGAAATCCATCTGCGACGACATCATAGCTCAACTCCCTGAAAAAGTTTATATCTCCATTGACATCGACGGCCTCGATCCTAAGTTATGCCCTAACACAGGAACACCAGTACCAGGCGGAATGGAATACGAAGAAATGATGTATTTATTAAATAGAGTTAAAGAAAGTGGCAAAGAGATAATAGGATTCGACCTCTGCGAAGTGTCACCAGGCGAAGACGAATGGGACGGCAACGTAGGAGCAAGAGTACTATATCACCTCTGCGGAATCATATAATTTTGACTAAAGACTAAAGGCAAATGACTAAAGATGATGGACGACATTAACTTTAGACATTTGTCTTTAGTCATTAAAACATAAACGATATGAGTTTAAATAGTTTTTTACAATTTTTCGTAACTAAGGAAACAAAGTTTTTCCCTATTTACATCAAGCAATCTGAATTGCTCGTCCATGCGACAAAGACTTTACTTGAAATGGTAAAAGTTGACGACTACGAAGAACGTAAATTGTTAGGTCGTCAGATTAAGAAAGACGAGACCGACGGTGATGAGTTGTTTAGAAATTTATACAAGATGCTCAACATCACCTTCATCACTCCTTTCGACAGAGAAGATGTCAACGAGTTGGCAGCCAACCTCGACGACTGCTTGGATGTTATCGATGATTGTTCTAAAAACGTCTTGATGTATAAGCCAAAACATATCGACAGTCAGATTATAGAGACAGCTAAATATCTCAACGAGTGTGCTGATTATCTTCTCGAAATCATCAAGATGTTAGAGCATATTTCATTAAATCACAACGACATCATCGAGAAGTGTGACAAGATAAAACACATAGAACACACCATCGACACCATATACTTTGATTATATCAGCAATCTATTCAACGACGAGCCTGATTATATCGAGTTGGTTAAGAACAAAAATATTGTCGAGAATTTTGAGAATGCAAGCGATATCATCAAGAACGTTGCTGATACGATAAGAACAATAGTCATAAAGAATTCATGATATGTTAGTCTTTGTCATCGCCGCTTCATTGATATTGGCACTTTTAATCACATTCTTAAACGGCATGAACGATGCTGCCGATACGGTATCATGTCTCATCACCACCAAAGTGCTATCGCCGCTTAAGGCTGTAGGATGGGCAGCATTATGGTCGTTCCTAGCATATTTCATTTTCAACTCACACGTTGCCGCAACCATGACACACGGCATCGTTGAGAGTATCTACATCGACCCTTACGTAGTGTTCTGCGCCTTGATAGGTGCTGCATCATGGATATGGATTTGTACACAATTAGGATTACCGATATCCTCGTCACAGGCTTTAATAGGAGGACTCATCGGTCCTGTATGGTTCGCCTTTGGCTCAGGTGCCTTGGTATCTAAAGGCATACTTGTTATTTTGGCTTTCATGATATTGACTCCATTGATAGGAGCCGTCTTAGGTTTCTTCTTCATGTGTCTTATAATGCGTATATTTAAAAACGCCAATAAGAAGAAAACAGATAAAGCATTCAAGAAGTTACAACTAATATCATCGGCAGCCTTCAGCCTCGGCCATGGCGCCAACGACGCACAAAAGACGATAGGCCTTATCTCAATCATGTTATTCACATCACTGCAATCGCCTGAGATAACAGAAGGACTAAAAAACGTAATGGCGTTATTCTTCGACATTGAAAAAGGTTATCACATCCCTCAGATTGTGGCTGTTATTTGCTATCTGATGATGGCATTAGGAACATTAGTCGGTGGAAAGAACGTCATCAAGACAACTGGCACAGGCATCGTGAAGATAACTCCAGAGAAAGGATTCTGCGCAGAGACCATAGGAGCCACAACTATTATAACATGCTCCATCTTTGGTATTCCTGTAAGCACCTCACACGGTATTGTTGGTTCAATCATAGGTGTCGGCCTGACCAGCGGAGTAAAAAACATCAACTGGGGTACTGCGAAAAGCATTTTATGGGCTTGGATATTAACCATACCAGCACCGCTACTCATCTCAGGAGTATTGTATTCTTTAATTAAATAAAAGAAACTAAGTTGCTGAGTTGCTAAGTTGCTAAGATGTTTCTCAGTAACTCAGCATCTCAGTAACTCAAAAAAAAATGACAGCCCGAAAGCTGTCTTTTTCCACCACAATATTTTATCTTTAAAAATATTCTTATTAATTATTCCATATTTGTGTAGACTGATTGTACGTCTTCGTCATCTTCTACTTTTTCGAGGAATTTTTCGATTGCTTCAACGTCTTCTGCCGAGAATGCTACTGGGTTATTTGGGAAACGTTGTAAGTTAGCTTTCTTAACATTGATGCCGAGTTTTTCCAATGCAGCTTGCATAGTTCCGAATGCTGTCCATTCTGACAATGCTACTACGCCTTCTTCTGTTGCTTCAATTTCTTCGAGGCCAGCGTCGATGAGTTCGAGTTCGATTTCTTCAACGTCCATGCCTTCTGGCAATTCGAGTTCAAAGACAGCTTTACGGCTGAACATGAATTCGAGAGAACCTGTTGGAACTAAAGAACCGCCACATTTGTTGAAATATGAACGTACGTTAGCAACTGTACGTGTTGTGTTGTCTGTCGCGCATTCAACAACAACGAGAACGCCAGCAGGACCTTTGCCTTCATAAACGATTTCAACCATGTCGGCAGCGTCTTTCGCTGTAGCTCTTTTTATAGCTGCATCAATATTATCTTTAGGCATGTTTTCTGCCTTAGCATTGATGATTGCTTGACGCAATCTTGGGTTCATATCTGGATCTGGGCCGCCTTCTTTAGCTGCGATAGTGATAATCTTACTTAATTTTGGGAACACTCTTGACATGTGACCCCATCTTTTCATCTTAGCCGCTTTGCGGTATTCAAATGCTCTTCCCATAGTATAATGATTTAATAATTATCTTTTTTTAATTTGCGTGCAAATTTACAATTTTAATTCATAATTCATAATGCATAATGCACAATTTTTTAATTATGAATTATGAATTAACCTCCAAAGCTCCTGTTAAATCGCTGACGTTCTTGAAGCCGTGACGTTCGCAATATTCTACGATGCCTTTAGCTACTTTAACAGTGATAGCTGGATCGATGAAGTTGGCTGTACCTATTTCAATAGCTGACGCACCTGCGAGCAAGAACTCGACAGCGTCTGTAGCTGATGAGATGCCTCCTAATCCAATTACAGGAATCTTCACTGCCTTTGATACTTGCCATACCATTCTCAAAGCTATTGGTTTGACACATGCTCCTGACAAACCACCTGTTACTGTCGACAACTTAGGTCTTCTCTTTTCTGCATCGATAGCCATTCCGAGAAGCGTGTTGCTCAATGAAACAGAGTCTGCTCCTGATGCTTCAGCTGCCAACGCCAAGTCGGCTATGCTTGTTACGTTAGGAGAAAGTTTTACGATGAGATGTTTGTCATAAACTTTTCTCACTGCGCTTACAACCTGCTCGATGCCAGATGTTGTAACGCCGAATGCCATGCCGCCTTGTTTTACGTTAGGACATGAAACATTAAGTTCGATAGCAGGGATGTTTTCTAAAGCGTTGACTTTCTCAGCCACTGCGCAATAGTCTTCTATCGTTGAACCAGAAACGTTCACGATGATATTTGTGTCAATATCTTTGATTCTTGGATATATTGTCTCAACGAAATGGTCGATGCCTTTGTTTTGAAGTCCGACTGCGTTGAGCATACCTGAAGGTGTCTCTGCCATACGAGGATATGGATTTCCTTCACGATGGTTCAATGTTGTTCCTTTGACGAGAATGCCGCCAATTTGAGATAAGTCGATGAAGTCGGAATATTCTTCGCCATAGCCGAATGTTCCTGATGCTGTCATCACCGGATTCTTCAAGGTGAGACCTTTGAGTTGTATCGTTTCGTTTACCATAACAATTTATTTATATTCATGACAGGACCTTCTTTACAAACACATACGTTGCCTTCGATGGTGTTTTCAACGCAGCAGAGAC
>JAZLEF010000043.1:0-9210 GCA_045615125.1 Bacteroidales bacterium | reverse complement strand
TCATATACTTCTCTTCACCTTTTGTTGTCTTCACGTCGAAAAAGTAAGTACGTTTACCAGCACGTATTGCTTTTGAAAACAATTCTTCACGATTGTTCATCTTTTCATTTTCCATAACTGTCAAAAATTTGTGTTCTACCTGTCAATTTTGATTTCACAAAAATAAAGAAAAATATTATAGTACGAACTTTTTTTTGAAAAAAATATATGTGACTTGGCAATATGCTGATAGTTTAACAAATATACCTTAAACCATAAACTTTAAACTTTAAATTTTTATTTGTTTTTTGAAAAATACTCCATAAATTAGCAACTGCAAAAAAATAACGTTGCTTATGAAAAAAATATCACTTTATGTTATGATCGTATGCGCGACTTTCTTGTTTTTTATTTTAGGCGCATCGGATGTTGTGGCTCAAAATCCTAGTATTAAGATTGCTGATAATGTGAGTGCTGACACTTCTCTGATTAAATATGGAGGTTTCCTTCAAACCTACTGGAGTCAGGACTTTCCATATAATCAGCTGTGTCCTAAAGATCCTTTAAATAATAATTCATATAGTTATGCTGGATGTCCTGCAGTAGCAATGGGACAGATCATAAATTATTTGCGAACAACGCAAGGCACTCGTTTTTCGGATAGCGACGATTATGTGCACCAATATGCTGGTCGTAATTATAATATTGATGATGATTATAAGGCTTTGGAATTTCTTCCGTTTACTCAGCTGAACAAGATGTTGGATTCGATCGACGCCACTCTGATGCGACTCGAGCCGCTCTCCGACTTGCAGGCTGCAGCTCTCATTTTCGCCTGTGGAACGGCTTGCAAGCAAGTCTATACTTCCGAGGGCTCGGGAACTTTTTATGTGGATCAGGCTTTTGAAGCATACCAAAGATTCGGCTTCGACGACTGCGTGCTTTTCCGTGAACCTGATTCCGTTATGTATGCTACTTTGATATCCAATTTACGAGATGGTTATCCTGCTCACTTGGCCGTTGAGAATCCGGAAGGTACGGTAGGACATAATGTAGTAGTGGATGGCTATCGCGAAGAAGATAACAAGTTTCATATCAACTTCGGTTACGGCGGTGCCTTGGACGGATGGTATGATATTCCTGACCCTAACTTTTATTACGGTATGACAAAAATGGAAGGTATCATTTTGAATATCATTCCATCTACTACAGCTGTTGATGAGTTGTCGATGCAGCAATCATTAGAGATTTATCCAAATCCGGTCTCCGATGTTCTCAATATAAAAAACATATCTTGTTATGAAGTTGAATATTCTATTTTCAATGTCATGGGACAAGAGGTAAGTAATGGCTTTTCCTCTGGAACTATTTCTGTTGAAGAATTAGAGCCGGGATTATATTTCTTGCAAATCAAGGATGAGGGATTATTTAAAACGGCTAGATTTGCAGTGGAACGATAATGCTGGAATAGAGTTAGGCGTATCATCTTTAGCCATTTGTCTTTGGTCTTTAGCCATTAAAAAAAACTTTTGCCTTTTGCCTTTCGCCTTAAGACTTTTCTTATCTTTGACAACAAATATTTTGTTTTAGTTATGAAGTTGAACTTAAGAAAACCCATAGCATTTTTCGACCTTGAGACCACAGGTCTGAACCCGGTGCATGATCGTATTGTTGAAATTAGTGTGTTGAGAGTCAATACTAACGGTGAAGAAGAACAGAAGACATGGCTCATAAATCCTGGCTGTCCTATTCCTCCAGCAACGACAGCTGTGCACCATATATCCGATGCCGATGTTAAAGATTGTAAGTCGTTTAAAGAACTTGCTCCCGAGATAGCGAAGTTTTTCAGCTCTTGCGACCTCGCTGGTTATAACATCTTGAAGTTCGACGTTCCTTTCCTTATGGAGGAATTTCTTCGTGCAGGCATCGACTTCGACATCAAGAATCGTCATCTCATCGATGTGATGAATATCTTTATGAAGATGGAACCTCGCACTCTTAAAGGTGCTTATCGTTTCTTCATGAATAAAGAACTTGAAGATGCTCACTCGGCATCTGCCGATACCTCCGCTACTTACGAGGTGCTTATGGCTATGCTCGACAAATATCAAGATGCGGAATATACCGACAACAAAGGCGTGACATACGTGCCTGTGCAAAATGATATGCAGGCTTTGTCGGAGTTCTCGACCCACAACAAAAATGCGGACCTCGCTGGTCAGATAGTATTTGATGAGGAAGGTAAAGAGGTATTCAAATTCGGAAAACATAAAGATAGAAGAGTTGAGGACGTGTTCAAAATAGAACCTCAATATTACGACTGGATAATGAAAAGCGATTTTCCTGAATATACCAAGAAAGTCATCACAGGTATCAAATTAAGAATGAGTGGTAAGAATATTAAATTTTAAATCATAATAATATGAAAAAGACAACAAGACAACAAGGCAACAAGACAACAAGATTATTGGCAGTTTTGTTAATGATTTTATTTTGTAATTCGTCATTAATAGCAACTATCCAAAATCCAACATCTAATATCCAACATCCTTTATGGATGCGTTATAACGCAATATCACCTCAGGGTGATAAGATTGTTTTCACATATAAAGGTGATATTTACGTGGTAGATGTAAAAGGTGGACAAGCTCGCCAGATAACGACAAACTCATCTTACGAGACTAATCCAATCTGGTCTAACGACGGTAAATACATAGCCTTCGCTACCGACAGAAATGCTAACTTTGATATTTATGTGGTGTCGGCAGAAGGCGGAGTGGCCAAGAGAGTGACAACAAACTCGACATCGGAGATTCCTCTAGCTTTCTCACCAGACGACAGCATGATTTATTATAGAGCCAATATCCAAAGAGATGCCGACAACGTTCAGTTCCCAGCAGGATGGACTCGTGAGTTGTATAAGGTGTCGGTGGATGGCGGTCGTCCAACTCAAGTGGTAGCTACTAATGTATGTAGCATCTCTTTCGATGCCGACGGCGAGTCATTCCTCTATTATGACCAAAAAGGTAATGAAGACGACTGGCGTAAACATCAGATTTCTTCAATAGCTCGCGACATCGTTTATTATGACGCCAAAGAAAAGACACATACTATCTTGACAACAAATATTGGTGAAGACCGCGACCCTCGTTTCCTTCCTGGAAAAGAAGAGATTGTTTTCCTCAGCGAAGGTGAAGGCGGCAACTTCAACGTTTATAAAGCTAATGTCAATGATGTCAATAATGCTGAGCAAATCACAGACTTCCCAACATATCCTGTGAGATTCTTGTCAGTGTCTAACGACGGCTTGTTGTGTTATGGATTCCAAGGTGAAATATATACTCAGACATTAAACGGCGAACCAAAGAAAGTGGAGATACAAATTATCAACGACCAAGAAGAAACTCCAGAAATTGGTAAGTTTGGAAGAGCATCAGACATCACAATAACACCAGAGGGCAACCTCATCGCTTTCGTGGCTCGTGGTGAAGTTTTTGTAACATCTGACGAATATGCAACAACAAAACAAATTACACATACACCAGAAGCTGAGACTTATCCAACATTCTCTCCTGATGGAAAGACCTTGGTTTATGTTTCAGAACGTGATGGATATTTTAATTTATATAAGGCAGAAGTGGTACGTAAGGAAGAACTTAATTTTGCTTACGCTACATTAATTAATGAAGAACCATTGTTCGAAAATGATGGCATAGAACGCGGCGTGCCTAAGTTCTCTCCTGACGGAAAAGAAATCGCTTTCATCGAGAGTAGAAATATTCTCAAAGTTATGGATTTGAAAACTAAGAAGGTTCGTCAAATCACAGACGGTACTCAGCATTATTCCACTGACGACCATTGCTTCGACTATGAATGGTCACCTGACGGCAAATGGTTTGCTCTTACTTTGATAACAAATATGCACGACCCATATTCAGATGTCGGTATCGTTTCAGCAAACGGCGATATGAAAATATATAATATAACAAACAGTGCATATATAACATCATATCCACAATGGGCTTTAGATGGCAATGCAATCACATTCGTGTCAAATCGTTATGGTATGCGTTCTCATGCTTCATGGGGTAGCCAAGATGACGCTTTCATCGCATTCTTGAATCAAGAGGCATACGATAAGTTCCGTCTCTCAAAAGAAGAATATGACCTTTTGAAGAAAGAAGAAAAAATGGCTAAGGATTTGGCAGAGAAATCTGACGACAAGAAAGACAAGAAAGATAAAAAAGACGATAAAAAGACTGAAGAGAAAAAAGACATCGTCGTGGAACTCGAAGGACTCGAAGATCGTATCATACGTCTTACTCCGATGTCGTCTCATCTCTCAGGTGTCTCTCTTTCAAATGATGGCGACAAATTGTTCTTCTTGAGTTCGTTTGAAAAAGGCTACGACCTCTGGGAACTCGATGTACGCGAGAAATCTACTAAGATTTTGAAGAAACTTGGTATGGGTGGTGCTGAGATTAAATTGAATAAAAAAGGTGACAAACTTTATGTGTTGTCGGGCGGTAACCTTCAGACTATCGAGACAAAAGGTGGTAAGTCAACACCTATTAAATATGATGCGACTATGAAACTCGACCGCGCAGCAGAACGTGAGTATATGTATAACCATATCTTCTTGCAAGAAAGCAAACGCCTCTTCAGAAGAGATAGCAACGGCGCCGACTTCGCTCAGATCAAGAAAGACTTCTATCCATTCCTTGAACATATCAATAACAACTACGATTTTACAGAATTGATGAGCGAGATTCTCGGTGAACTCAATGTCTCTCACTCTGGATCTGGTATGCGTAGCAATGGAAAAACAGGCGATGTTACAGCTTACTTCGGACTTCTCTTCGATGTTAACTATGATGGCGACGGACTCTTGATTGATGAAGTATTGGAAAAAGGTCCTTTCGATAAGAATCATTCTAAAGTTGAAGCTGGTAATATCATTGAAAAAATTGACGGCGTTGAGATTACAAAAGACATGGATTATTTCCCACTCCTTAATAAAAAAGTTGGAAAACAAGTCTTGGTGACAGTTTATAATCCTGATACAAAGAAACGTTGGGAAGAGATAGTTAAACCTATTTCAAAAGGAACACAAAATGAGTTGTTATATCAACGTTGGATTAAACGTAATGCAGAAGTCGTTGACAGCTTGTCTAATGGAACATTGGGTTATGTCCACATCCGTAGCATGGGCGATGCAAGCTATCGTGATGTATACGCCGACATCTTAGGAAAATATAACAAGAGAAAAGGTATCGTTATCGACACTCGTTTCAATGGCGGCGGCCGTCTCCATGAAGACATCGAGATTTTGTTCAGCGGCGAGAAATACCTCGAACAGGTCATCCGTGACAGTGTCGCTTGCGTAATGCCGTCACGTCGTTATGTAAAGCCTTCAATCATGTTGATGTGTGAAGCAAACTACAGCAATGCTCACGGAACACCATGGGTTTATAAACATAAGAAAATGGGTAAACTTGTAGGTATGCCTGTTCCAGGAACAATGAGTAGTGTGTCGTGGGAGACATTACAAGATGAGAATTTGTACTTCGGTTTGCCAATCATCGGATACAGAACTCAAGAAGGTGAATACTTGGAAAATTCACAACTTGAACCAGATCTGAAGGTAAGAAACACACCTGAGAAACTCGCTGAAGGCATCGATGAACAATTGGAAGCAGCAGTGAGAGAGTTGTTGAAAGACGTTGAAAATTATAATTACTGGGGAGAATAATTAATTCAAAAAGTATACAAGACAACATGACAAAAAGAAGGCACCGAGATGTTAATCAAGGTGCCTTGCTTTTAATGTATTCTACTTGTAGTCATTTAGTCTTTAACCGAAATCGGTAACTAAAATTAACTCCCATCATCGTAAGATAAAAATGAAAGTTGTTGTTTCTTAATCCTATCTTAGGCAAGAACCAATAAAGATTACGACCGAATATCATAGGCTCGATGCTGTAGCAAAGTTTGGCATTGCCTATGATATTCTTTTTTGTTATGTCGCCGCTTATCTCCACGCTGAGCGGAAAACATATATCGTAAAAGGCTGGTGATAAAACGCCGACGCCGAGACCTATTGCAAAATGTCTGTTGAATTCATAACCGCCAGAGACAATGAATGTAGGACAAGGATAAGCGACGCTAGCAGACGCTTTGGCGTATAATCCTTTGTATTCTTGGGAATAGGAAGTTGTGCAAAAGAGAAATATCGTTAATAGTATTAAGAACTTCTTCATAACTCCAAATTCCTAATTATTCCACAACGATTTCATCCAAAAACATCCACGATGGATTGTTATATCCAGGGAGTCCTTGTGGAATGAATCCAGGGTTTTCAATCATGATTCTGATATATCTGCTTGATAAACCGCTAACGTCTAATGTCTTTGTGACGATAGTGCTTCTTGATGTTGGAACATCTTCGTAAACATTATATGTCTTGAATGATTTGTAATGAATGCCATTGTCTGACATATAAACGGTTATTGTCTTAGGCATCAAAATCCAGTCGTATGGATTAGTGATGAAATTAATCTTTATGCTGTTGAGTTTTTCTTTCTTGCCGAAGTCCAATTCTATGTCGCAGTCGTCGCCGTAGAATCCTTGCCAGTTGCCGTCTTTGTAGTTGTTGGTGCCAACTGCTCCGTTAAGAAGTGCGTCTTCACTGCCGCCAGAATATTCTGGTCTGTAGTTGCCAGCAACAGAATTCAATTTCTTGAAATGTCCCATGCCTTTATGATAAAGTATGTATTTCTCACTGACGATAGTCTCTCTGTTATCTTCAAAACATACAGCTTTAACAATACACGAACGCTCAATAGCGAAAGGTTCTGTATAACGTTTGCTGTTTCTGTCAGGAGTACTGCCATCAGTAGTGTAATAAATATCTCTGTCGTTGAATATTGTCTTCAAAGAAACCAAAGTCTGTTGACCTTGACTTGTTGTCTTGTTGTCTTGTTGTCTTGTTGTCTCTATAAAAACTATGTTTCCTGCATTCAAAACGTCTTTTGCAATCTTGTCATAACGTTCGGTAAAGACGTTTCTATAATAAGAACGTGACTCCATGTTCCATGCTTTGACGAATCTTTTCTTCAAACAATGTAAAGAATCCAAGAATTGAGCAGACATGTTTTGTGTAAATGTGACATTCTCTTCAGTAGGATTCAACATTGTTTTATATAGATTAAGTCTCAATTCATTTTTCAATGTCACGATATAAGCTCTGTAAGCAGCCAATATTGCTACATCTATTATTTCAGTATTGGCTTTGATTTCTTGTCTGTCTTTTAAAAGTTTCTGATAAATCTCGAAAACTTGTTGTTTCTCTTTTTCATTTTTAGCAATAGCTGTAGAATCGAGTTGTGAAGGATAAAATTCTAAGAGTGGCGAATTGAGAACAGTGAAGTTCATCAAGTTTGTCATGTCGCTTTCGTCAATCATTCTGTTCAATTCGTAGAGATGATCAAGTACGTTGGCTGTTGACTGTTGGAAATATTGAATGTTGAAGTTGTTGTTGAAAATCTCTTCTCTGTAGATTCTCTCTTCATTATCGTTAGTCTTCAAGGTGTTCCAGCTTGTCTCTGCGCACCAAACCATCGCATGCCAAACCTCGTTGAACATAGTCTCGCCGTAGTCGTCCCATGCAGTGTTGATGATACCTTTCGCACCGTTTTTATATCCGTCGCGTGCGAAGTTGGCGATGTTGACGGTGTAGTTGTCGATGTAAGGGAAGCAACTTGCCCAACAGCTTGCGCCTGGAGCTACCCAGAAAGTATGACCAGAATTTTTGAAAGGAGCAATCATCTCGTCGAAGCTATCACGACCGCCGTAACACCAAACGATGAACTGAATGTCTTCTGGAAGTTGTTTTATCATCTCTGGATTCTTGGCGATGATGTCACCCCACATCATTACTTCTTTATCATATTTTTGTAAGATGTCATATACTTTATTAATGTGTTGGCAGTATGCATTTTCAGCTCCGATATTATCGACGTAAGATTTAGCTTTTCCGTTGCCGAGCCCTTCTGTCTCATCGCAGTTGATATTGAAATATTTTGACTCGTATGCTTGTGCTGTCTCTCCGAGTAATGTCTCTAAAAATTCGTAAGTCTCTTCAACGCCAGGATTGAAGTTGAAACGTGTGTCTTTTATGTCATCATAGAAAGGATTGTCGAGAGTCTTTTCGGCATGAGCGAAACATTGTTGGTTGCCGATGAATTCGATATAATAATCCTTTGCATAATCTGTCAGTTCTTTGATTTCTTCTGCGGTAAGACCATCGGTAGGAGCGATGTCTGGATACTCGTCGAGTTTGAAGAGATGTTCTGTATAAAGGTTGAAGAAATTGAATTTATATTCAGCAAGGCGACGAATCTGTTCTTTGATGAAATCCGTTGTTGGAATAGGACCACGGCTGATGTCATCCATCCATCCGCGATATTCAAGAGAAGGATAGTCGAAGATGTAATACCAAGGAATGTTCAGATTGTTTTCTGTGAGAAGTTGGTGACGGATAAGTTGCTTTAAACTTTGAGCTCCGTAAAAAAGACCTTGAGGAGTTGGTGCTGATACCAATATATGGTTGCAAATAACAAATATTTGATATTCTTGAGGATTTATTTCTCTACTATCTAATCCTATTATATCTTTAGGGCCATTTTTGATTTGTTCAATTTTTTCAGGATCATATATACCAAAAACGATATTATTTCTTTTTTTGTTTCCTTTTTTCGAAACTTTTAAATCAATACCTGTTATTTCTTTAATGTCATTTTTGAAAGTATTGATAATTTTAGATATTTCTTCATTATCACCAATATCAACGAGTAAGCAAGACTCGTCTATAACAAAATTATTTGTCGAATTATTAAAATCACAAATTTCAGCAAATTGCGGAGTCGGAATAATCCCTGTATTTACTGACAGCTGATTGCTGATAGCTGATAGCTGATTACTGACAGCTGATTGCTCACTGCCGTTGTCCGTTGTCTGTTGTCCGTTGACATTAATGAATAAAGCCAATATAATAATGAGAAATAATTTTTTCATAACGTTCAATTTTAAATTAATTCATAATTCATAATGCATAATGCATAATTTGTTTATGTAGAGACGTGTCAATGATACCTAAAAAATAAACACAAATTGAAGCGCCTTATTAAATTGAAAAACGAAAATTGAAAATCATGAAAAAATTATTTCTCA
>JAZLEF010000042.1:0-11477 GCA_045615125.1 Bacteroidales bacterium | reverse complement strand
AGAAACACATGGTGACTATAGCGCGGAGGTCCACCTCTTCCCATTCCGAACAGAGAAGTTAAGCCCCGCAGCGCCGATGATACTGCATTAAGTTGTGGGAAAGTAGGTCGTCGCCACCCTTATAACGGAAGCCTCAGCATTTACGCTGGGGCTTTTCTGTTTTATATACATCCTCGAATATGACAAGTCTCTCGCAAAGGCGCAGAGTGCCGCAGAGGAGTTTTCAGTATGCATTCTGCTGCTTATTGCACGACTTCCTTCCCTTGAATCCCTCATGTCCCTTGACTTCTTTAGTCGTTAGTCTTTCGAACAGGAGCTCGTCCTGCGTTAGGGATTGGAGCGGCATCCTTTTGGAGTGGAGGCTGATTTTGGAGACGGGGACGGATCCTGGAAATGGAAATGAATTTAGGAAGCGGGAAGGTAACGGAACGGAAAAAGATACAGCGGAAAGCCCGACGGCAGAGCCGGAACGCCCAGAGAAAGGAAGTTAGTAGTTAAGGATTTGAGGAGTTAAAGACAATACATTTCATCATCTTACCGCAGTATGTTTAAAAAGAAACCGTCTAACAACAAAAAGTTAGACGGTTTCTTTTTTAATGTATTAAATTTCTATGTTATAGATTTACATTTCTCATATCTCCTGAACGTAAAAATTCTTCATGGAATGACAATGCGTTCTTGAGATTATGGTGAATGTGTCCTTTTGTGCTATTTTCTAAATATTTTCTTAATAATGGTCTGTAAGTTGGATGTGCACAATTTTCAATTATAAGTTCTGCTCTTTGTATTGGATCTTTACCTCTTAAATCTGCTACGCCCCATTCTGTAATAAGAACTTTTACAGAGTGTTCACTATGATCTTGGTGTGATACCATTGGAACTATTGAACTAATCATGCCGTCTTTTGCCGTTGATGGACATGTAAATATTGATAAATATGCGTTGCGTGTGAAGTCGCCAGAACCACCTATACCATTCATTAATTTAGTACCGCAAACGTGTGTGCTGTTAACGTTACCAAATATGTCAGCTTCAATAGCTGTGTTCATGGTGATAAGACCTAAACGATGTACCATTTCTGGGTTATTGCTGATTTCTGATGGACGTAATACAAGTTTATCACGGAAGAAATCTAAATTCTTAAATACTTCGTTTGCAAGAGTGTCGCTGATACTTAATGAGCATGTACTTGCAAAAGTACATCTACCTTCTTTCATAAGACTGATAACAGAGTCTTGAACTACTTCAGTATACATCTGGAAGTTAGGAATTTCTTTATTGCTTCCTAAACAACTCAATACTGCGTTTGCTATGTTACCAACACCTGATTGCAATGGTAAAAATCCTTCAGGGATACGACCTGTTCTTAGTTGTTCAGCTAAGAAGTCACTAACATTCTTACCAATTTTCATTGTTACTTCATTGAGAGTATCAAAGTCTTTGACACCGTCAGGAAGGTCCGTCTCAACAATACCAATAATCTTCTCTGGTTCTACTTGGATATATGTTGTACCAATGCGGTCATTTGGTTGGTATATTGGCACTTCTCTTCTATAAGGAGGATCTAATGGTTCGTAGATATCGTGGAAACCCATTAATTCTTTAGGAAGATGGTGGTTTAATTCTATTATTATCTTCTTTGCCATCTTACATACTGTTGGCGCAATACCAACTCCAGTTCCAAGATAAATCTTACCATCATCTGTGATATGAGTAGCTTCAATAATTGCGATGTCAACATCACCTAATGCTTTATAACGTAATTTAGGTGCAACTTCAGAAAGATGTAAATCAAAGAATGGAACACTACCCTTATTGATAGCTGATCTCATATCGCTACATGATTGATATGGTGTTCTGAATTTTATTGCGTTGGCACGTGAAAGAGCTCCATCAAGTCTGTCACTTGTTGATGCGCCAGTGAACATTCCTATCTGGAATGGACGTCCTGCTGCGTGTTCTTTTTCAGCTTTTTCTGCAATAGCCATTGGAATAACCTTTGGACTACCTGATGCTGTAAATCCACTAAATCCAACATTGTCATCATGATTTATGTATGAAGCTGCTTCCTCAGCAGTAATTATTTTGTATCTCATAGTGCTTTTTTATTATTAAAAATGTTATGCAAATATGTGAATTTTATTTTAATTATCAAAGCATTTTTTTGAACTTTATATAATTTGTTTTGAGTTTGAGATAATCAAGATAATCTATACAGAATTATAACTCTTTATGATGTTTTTTCCTTAAACATTTTCCATTTTTTTATGTTTTTTTATTACTTTTGCGCTCTAAAAATAATAGTAAACGTTTTTACTATATATTATTTTACTTATTAAAAAATAGAAACATGTCATCAGACTCATTATATAAAGGTCATTTATATGAAAAGCTGCAAGAGGACTATCGTATAAAAGAAGGTTTGAAAGCCTGTATGAATTGCGGTGTCTGTACAGCGGTTTGTCCTGCTGCAGAGTTTTATAAATATAATCCTAAAAATATTGTCAATATAGTACAACGTAAGGATGAAGAAGAACTTGAAGCTCTTTTAAAAAGCGATGTTATTTGGTACTGCGGTGAATGTATGTCGTGCGTGACACGTTGCCCGAGAGGCAATGCTCCAGGTCTCATAATAATGGCTCTCCGTAAGATTTCGATGCAGACTGGTTACTATATGGAATCAGAAAAAGGCAGACAGCAATATGTCTTGGTTAAAGATTTATGTAGTAATATACTAAATCATGGATATTGTGTCTATCCGCGTAACTTCGGATATGAAGAACATAAGGAATACGGAACAGTAGGAAAATGGATTAACGATAATCTAGATGATTTACATAAAAGAATGGGTTCCAATTTAGACGGAGATGGTCCTGGTGGACTTCGTAAAATTCCGCAGGAGAGCCTTGATCAATTGAAAAAAATCTTCGATGTGACAGGTGCGACAGAACTGATGAATAAAGTCATCAATGATGCTCATATCCAGGCAGAGAAAGAAAATCTTTCCGACGAAGAATATTTCAAAAAAGTTTATACAATCAATAATAGTACGAAACATCTTAATAACGGATAATCATGATAGTAGAAGGTAAACAAAAAATTTGGGCTGATTATCAAAAAGATATTCCAGATGATCATTATTTCTATGTAAGAAGCTGTATTCGCCAGTCTTTCTTTCCTGGATCAGAGGTAACATTTCTCGACATAACCAGAAATAAATTAGGTAAAGACTTCTATGAGAGTGCTTATCATACTACATGCGGTGGCATAGCATATCATAGTGATAGCATTCCGCAAGAAACAGCTATGACAATAATAGCTCGTCAGTTTGCACTTATGCATGAGAGTGGGTATGAGAATTATGTATGTTCTTGTATCACTTCATTTGGATGTTATACAGAGACTTTAGAAACATGGCATGAGTTCCCTGAGTTGGAAGCAAAAATACGCCAATATCTTTGGGATTCATGTAAGAAAGAATTTGCCAAACCAAAATATCTTGCTCACGCCAGTGACATCATTTATAAATTCAGACACGAAATAGCTAAACAAGCTAAATATAAACTCGTCAATGTTAAGACTGGTAAACCTCTTAAAGTGGTGGAACATATTGGTTGTCATTATGCCAAGATGTTTCCTTCCAAAGGATTTGGTGGTGCGGAATATCCACATGTCCTCGTCGGGATGATAGAAGCATGGGGCGGTGAAGTGATTGATTATCCTGAACGTCGTCAGTGTTGCGGATTCGGCTTCCGTCAATATCTGATTCAAGCCAACAGAGGCTATTCTTTATCCAATACATATAAAAAATTCGAATCGATGGAAGATTATGAACCAGACTTGATTATTACTAATTGTCCAGGTTGTCCTTATTTCCTCGATAGATGGCAATATGTCATAGCGGAACAAACAGGAAAAACATACGGTAAAAATGGTTACGGTATTCCTGCGCTCACATACGAAGAAGTGGCAGGTCTTGTCATGGGATACAACCCTTGGGACTTAGGACTACAAATGCATCAGGTCGCTATTGAACCTTTATTAGATAAGATGGGAATAGAATATAATCCTAAGGATAAATATAAAGGTATCAATGGTAAAGACTTAGGTACACCTATAAATCCTATAAATATAAAATTAACATAATAGACTGTAAGTCTATAATATATATAACGTATGGCTTGCCATACGAACCAACGATAACGACTATGAAAGAACACAGAATACTAATAATAGGTGGTGGTCCAGCTGGGATGGAGACTGCCTTTCAACTTAAAAATCTTGGGTTGAAACCTATCATCATTGAGAAAAGTGATAAGTTAGGCGGTCATCTCGCTCAATGGGATCGACTTTTTCCTGCAAGTGAGTCGGCAGAAATACTTCTCGAAAAGTTAAAAGAACAAACCAAAGACATAGAGAAAAGACTTAACGCCCGCATTACCAATATCACCAAAGAGAATGCTATCTTCCATGTCACTCTTTCTAATGGAAATAAATATGATGTAGATGCTATTGTGATTTGTACTGGCTTCGATCTTTTCCGAGCTGAGAAAAAACAAGAATATGGTTATGGTATTTATAACAAAGTGATTACTAATGCAGAATTAGAAAATTATTTCAGGACTCATAACGATAGTCGTATAGAAGAACCAAAGCGAATAGGTTTTGTACATTGCGTAGGTTCGAGAGATGTTAAGGTGAATAATACTTATTGTTCTAAGGTGTGTTGTGCCACAGCTTTGAAACAGGCATGTGAGATAAAAGAAGAATTTCCAGAAGCAGACGTCTATTCTTTCTATATGGATTTAAGAATGTTCGGCAAAGGCTACGAAGATCTTTATCTTAAAGCGCAGAAAGACTTCGACATCAAATGTGTGAGAGGTCGTGTTTGTGAGGTGTCAGAAAATATTGAAGGAAAATTGGTTATCAAGGCTGAAGATACTTTGCTTGGTACACCAATGAAAATGACTTTGGATTTGTTGGTCTTGATGTGTGGAATGGAGAAGTCGAAGGGCAGTAATGAGATTCAGAAAATGCTTGGCATAGAAAGCAACAATGAAGGTTTTATAGAAACAAATGATACCTTCTCAGGATTGAATCTTACCAAAGAAAAAGGTGTTTTCGTGGCTGGTGCATGTACATCTCCAAAAACATTGCCCGACACCATAGCAGAAGCGCGCTCCGCTGCAATGGAAGTTTTTAATTATTTAAAGTCGACAGACAACACTCTCACAAATAATAACTGTTAATTGTAAATTATTAATCATGATAGACTTCGGATTCAGCATATCAAAAAGTTCGCACATCCTCATGGATGATATTGACTCGAAATTATTTAGTAAGGTTGAAGCTCTCAATCCAGATGTTAAAACTTGTATGGCTTGTGGATTATGTACGGCAACATGTACCGCTGGTAAATTTACAGATATGAGTTTTCGTAGGATTATTTTGATGTTGCAAAGAAATAAGGATAAGGAGGCTTTGGAAATGGTGAAAAAATGTATGATGTGTGGAAAATGTATGATGATGTGCAGTCGTGGTATCAACACAAGAAATATCTTACTTTCTATAACAAGAATTTATAACGAACAACAAAATATATGAGACCGATATTTGACCCTTTTGTATTGCCTTTTGTCTTAGGCATGACATTCGTACTCTTGTATTGTATCATCGGTATGATACGAATCATTTGTCAGCTTCCTAAAGAAGACCGACGTAAATTTGGACGTTCACTTATCACTCCTAAAATATTTTGGAAAGACGTCAAAGAACTTTTCGGCGATTGTCTATTCCACGTTAAGATATGGAAACGTAAACCTCTTTTGGGTTATATGCACTCGTCCATAGCTTTCGGCTGGTTTATGATAATCATCATAGGTCATTTCGAAGCTGTAGCTTTCTCGCCACTGAAAGATATGCAGATTCCTTTTATGGAAAAGATGGCATCAAATCTTTATCTGCCAATCTTCTTCCGTTACTTCGCTGTAGAAGAAGCAAGTCTTAAAGCACAGATATATTGTTTCTTGATGGATTTCTTTCTGTTGATAATAATAAGCGGTATCCTTATAGCTGTTGTCAAGAAGAAGAAACCTAAGAACGTTGGTCTTAAACGTGTTACAAAATTTGGTATCAGAGAAGACTTGGTAAGAATATCTTTATGGACAATTTTCCCTTTGAGGTTTTTGGCAGAATCGTCTATAGCAGGTGTAACAGGTGGTTCGTTCTTAACAGAATTGATAGGTAACAAATTGATATTCGGTGGTAACTACAACGAGACATTGAGTCTGGTTTTATGGTGGGCCTATTCTATAGATTTGGCTATATTTATGTTCGTGCTTCCTTTTTCAAGATATATGCATATTCCTGCAGAACCTCTCTTTATATTGTTGCGTAACGCAGGATTGAAGACAACAGAACCTCGTAAAGGTTATGCCGTAGCTGAGATATATTCGTGCCCAAGTTGCGGACTTTGTATTGATGTTTGTCCTATGAGTGAAGTTAAAGATAACTACAAAAATACAGCAGTGTATTTCATTCGTAACATCAGAAAAAGAAAGAGAAGAAGAGACGTTAAGAATATGACAGAGAAATGCCTGATGTGCGGAAAATGTATAGAAGTTTGCCCTCTTGAAATTGAATCATTGAATATCAAGATGGCACAAAGAATCAAGACTTACTATAAATTGAAATCGGATTTCTCATATCTTGAAAGTTTGCAAGACTACAAAACTGCAAGACAAGATGAAGATAAACCTAAAATAGTTTATTTCGCAGGATGTATGTCGCATCTTACTCCCAAGATCACTCGTTCTATGATTAAGATTTTCAAATTAGCTAATGAAGATTATGAGTTCCTAGATGCTGATGGTAGTATCTGTTGCGGACGTCCGATGATGCTGGCTGGCAAAATAGATGAGGCTAAGGCCTTGATGGCAAAGAATACTGAATTGATAAAGAAATCTGGAGCGAAGCGGTTAGTGCTTTCTTGTCCGATTTGCTATAGAATATTTAAAGAAGAATATCAGCTTGATGGAATAGAGATTTTGCATCACACTCAATATATCAATGAGTTGATAGAATCAGACAAACTGAATATAGACAGAAGCGACAAACGTTATGTATATCACGATCCATGTGAGTTGGGAAGAGCCTTTGGCATTTTTGATGAGCCACGTAATGTGATAGATAACATCGGTCTGTTGACACAAGGTAAGTCGGATAGAGACATGTCAGTTTGTTGCGGTGGCAGTATCGCTAGTCTTACCATGAGTAATGAGGAACGTGATGAGATAACAAGAAATTCTATCAGAGATTTGACTCTCAATCAGCCTGATGAAATTGTTACAGCTTGTCCTTTATGTTTGAAGACGTTTGCGCGTTTGTCGCATATAGAAGTGAAAGACATTGCTGAGGTAGTAGCGGAAAATATAAATGAACAGTGAATGCTGACGTCAGTGTGTGATGATTACAGATAGAAAAAGGTGCCTGAGTTGGGCACCTTTTTTATGATTATAAAGTATATGAAATTATCAATTGTTTTCCATGAGGAATCTTTCAACTTCCATACCAGCTGTTGCACCTGAACCTGCAGCGATGATAGCTTGACGGAACAATCTGTCTTGGCAGTCGCCAGCAGCGAAGATACCAGGAACGCTTGTTGCTGTTGATTTAGGTTTTGTGATGATGTAACCAGCTTCGTCCATTTCGAGCTTATCTCTGAAGATAGCTGTGTTAGGTGTGTTGCCGATTGCTTCGAAGAAACCGTCGATGTTGAGAGTGCGTTCTTCATTTGTTACGCTATTGACGACAACTGCGCCTTGTAATGTTGCCATGAAACCTTCTGATTCGCCGAATAATTCTTTTGTTTGTGTATTCCAAAGAACTTCGATGTTAGGAGTGTTGAGAACTCTGTGTTGCATTGCTTTAGAAGCGCGGAGAACGTCACGACGAACGATCAAATAAACTTTGTTGCAGAGATGTGAGAGGTATGTTGCGTCTTCACAAGCTGTGTCACCACCGCCAACAACAGCAACGTCTTTGCCTCTGAAGAAGAAACCGTCGCATGTAGCGCATGCTGAAACGCCGCCGCCTTTGAATTGTTCTTCACCTTTAACGCCTAACCAGCGTGCTGATGCGCCTGTAGCAACAACGATAGTGTCTGCTAACAATTCATCGCCTGTTTCTGATTTTACTCTGAAAGGACGTGATGTTGTGTCAACTTCAACGATAGAACCCATGCGGAATTCAACGCCGAAACGTTCAGCTTGTTGACGAATGTCTTGCATCATTTGACCGCCGTGTACGCCTTGTGGGTAGCCAGGGAAGTTTTCGATTTCTGTTGTCTGCATCAATTGACCGCCTGTGATAGGACCTTCGTAGATGACAGTTTTGAGGTCAGCACGACATGTATAAATTGCTGTTGTGTATCCTGCAGGACCTGAGCCGAGGATAAGACATTGTACTCTTTCTAAATTTTCCATTATTGCTTTATATTTATGTTAATGATTTTTCTTTTGCAAAAATAAACTTTTTAATGAAGCTTTTATTAATAAAGTAAAATTTATTTTTAGTTAGGAGTCTAAAGACTGTTGTCTTGTTTGGGCGTTCCGGAGAAGCCGTCGGGCTTTCCGCTATATCTTTTCTCGCCTTCGCTTCCGCCTCCGTCTCCATCTTCCGTCTCAAAAAGGATGCCGCTTCAATCCCTAACGCATTGGCGGCTCATAGCAAAAAAGTTCAGAGTTCAAAGTTCAGAGTTCTATCTTATCACAATCCTTTTCGAAATCATATCAACGCCATTGTTTATAGAGATGAAATATGTGCCTGCTGGAAGGTAGTTCAAATCTAGTGTTCCGTCGGTGAAATGATCGTTGGTGAATAATTTCACGCCAACGACGTTATAAACCGAGAGACTATATTCTTCTTTTGTTCCAGATTTGATTGTGACAATACCGTATGATGGATTCGGTGATATTGACAAGTCAAAATTTTCTTGTGTCGGAAATTCTGGCGTAATAGAAGTAGGGGTAAAATTGATAAATAGATCATCGATGTAAATATCTCTGCTCCATGTCAACACTTCGCCTTCTCCGCTACTTTCATATCGTACTCTTGCCTGTACATAATCAGATCCTATATAATCATTTAGCGAAACGAAAACATCTTTCCATCCATTTAATGTTTGGGGGACTATCGCTAGTTTGTGCCATGTCTTTCTGTCGGTGGTGACTTCAACATATGTATTGCCGTTATAAGGCGACCATGACACAAAATTAGAATTTATTATTTTCAATCCGAGAGTGACATTTTCAACGCTATCAGGTATTGAAAACCATTGTGTTTCTATAATTTGCAGAATGTTATCGTGAGTATAAGTCTTTGCTGCCAATACGTTTTGAGATCCCCAATTATCAAGGATCCAATTGTTGTTGTTCAAGAACAAACCTTCAACGGTATCTCCTTTAAAGTCGTAAGAGACAGGAAGTTGAAGTTCTTGTATTGTAAAAACGGAATCTTGATTTGAAGCAGGGCTTTCTTTTCCGCTGACATGAATTCCTTTTACATAATAGCGAAGCCATTCATTGTCGATGAAATCTTCATCAATGAAAGAAGTTTCTTTTGTTTCTATTAAAAGTTCATCATCTTTGAAAAGTCTGTATGATTCAGTTTCAGGAGCTTCGTTCCAACTTAGAAACACCTTACCTTCTTTTACTACAGCGCTGAAGTCTTGTGGTGCGAGCCATCCGTTGGCAAGTTCTGCTGTGGCTGCTATTGTAGCTTTCACGAAACCTTGTGTCAATGCGAAACAATTTACACCAGCGCCTATGGTATCGGAAGGTCTGTGGTAATGCATGTTTTCATCGTGGTATTCGATATCACCGATATATAATGCAGGATATTCGTAGATATTAAAAGACATGTGATCGCCGCCGTAAGAATCTACTACTGAGAAGCGATATGTAGGCATCTCAGGGATGTAGAGGTTGGCGACATGTTGATAATAATCGAACAACTGCTGTGAGATGTAAGAATAACCAGAATACATAGTTACATCACCATATTCAGGGCCAGGCCAGAAACCAATCATATCGAGGTTGAAAACACCGAGGATGTTCATATTCTCGCGAGCGCATTTGTGTACGAAAGGATAACTTCCCACCATCCATCTCTCCTCACCATTAAAAGGTATGTAGAGGATAGTGCGTTTGAATTCATGTTGGCTCAAGATGCGGGCACATTCCAGTACGCCAGCTGTTCCAGAGGCGTTGTCGTCAGCGCCAGGACCGTCAGGATGGTCGTAGTGAGAAGATATTATGATATATTCGTCAGGAAATTCAGTTCCGAGTTGCACAGCTATGACGTTACCTGCTTCAAGAGTGTCGGTTCCACCGATTGTCGCAGTATGGTTATGGATGTAAGTCTCCAAACCTATCTCCTCAAATCTGTCGAGAAGATAATTCTGTGTTATGAGAGCCTCCGGTTTTATTGCGTCACGGATGTATTGTTGCATCCAGTCGATGGTGTTATATAAATTGACTGTATCGACCTGACGTATCATTTCCATGATAGTAGGATTTGTCTCTGTAACAGACGGATAAGTCTGGTTACGGTTGCCTTTATTGTCGATAAGGACCTGAGCTTGTAAAGCGTTAAATCCAAATAAAAAAGCTATGATAAGAAGTAAATGTTTTTTCATCATAAGAGAATTTATACATTACAAAGATATATTTTTTTGATAAAAAAGATATAATTTTTTTTGATAAAAAATCTGAAGTCTTTTGTCTGTTATCGGTTGACTTTTTATATCTTTGTAGATGTCTAATAACTCTAATTATATAGCTGTAACGGAGTCGTTGACAATATAATAATAGTAAATTACAAACACAAAATAATATGGCAAAAAACAGACTCATAGGCGATTATCCTGTTATCGGAATCCGCCCAACCATCGACGGCCGTCGTGGTGCTCTTAAAGTACGTGAATCTCTTGAAGATCAAACAATGAATATGGCAAAAGCTGCCGCTAAGCTCTTTGAAGAAAACTTGAAATATTCTAACGGCGAACCTGTAAAAGTCGTTATCGCAGATACAACAATAGGTCGTGTTGCAGAAGCAGCTGCATGTGCTGACAAATTCAAAAAAGAAGGTGTTGACATCACATTGACAGTGACTCCATGCTGGTGCTACGGCGCTGAGACAATGGACATGGACCCAATGACAATCAAAGGTGTTTGGGGCTTCAATGGAACAGAACGTCCAGGTGCTGTTTACCTCGCTTCAGTTCTCGCTACTCACGCTCAAAAAGGTCTCCCAGCATTCGGTATCTATGGTCATGACGTACAAAACGCTGACGACACATCAATCCCAGCTGACGTACAAGAAAAACTCTTACGCTTCGCTCGCGCTGCTGTCGCTGCTGCTTCAATGCGTGGCAAATCATACCTCCAAATCGGTTCTATCTGTATGGGTATCGGCGG
>JAZLEF010000041.1:0-3099 GCA_045615125.1 Bacteroidales bacterium | reverse complement strand
AAGAAGTCTCTTTCCTTTTTCTATAGCTTCTTCTATAGTTCCTACCATCATGAATGCAGCTTCTGGATATTGGTCAACTTCTCCGTCCATAATCATATTGAAACCTTTGATGGTATCTTCTATGCTAACGAAGCAACCTTTCATGCCAGTGAATTGTTCTGCAACATGGAATGGCTGTGACAAGAAACGTTGTACGCGTCGTGCGCGGCTCACGGTGAGTTTATCTTCTTCCGACAACTCATCCATACCCAAGATAGCAATAATGTCTTGTAATTCCTTATATCTTTGAAGTATGTTCTTGACGCGTTGTGCGGTATTATAATGAGCTTCTCCCACTATATTAGCTGCCAATATCCTCGATGTTGATTCAAGAGGATCTACGGCAGGATATATACCTAATTCTGAAATTTTACGACTGAGAACTGTTGTTGCGTCGAGGTGAGCGAATGTCGTTGCTGGAGCTGGGTCAGTCAAGTCATCGGCTGGCACATAAACAGCTTGTACTGATGTGATGGAGCCGTTTTTAGTTGATGTGATTCTCTCTTGCATAAGACCCATTTCTGATGCCAATGTAGGCTGATAACCTACGGCAGAAGGCATACGTCCGAGCAAAGCTGACACCTCAGAGCCTGCTTGTGTGAAACGGAAGATATTGTCGATGAAGAACAGGATGTCGCGTCCCTCGGTGTCGCCATCGCCATCACGGAAATATTCTGCCATAGTGAGACCGCTGAGAGCTACACGTGCACGTGCTCCAGGAGGCTCGTTCATCTGACCGAACACCAAAGTTGCCTGCGATTTCTTGAGTTCTTCATAGTCTATCTTATCAAGATCCCAGCCACCTTCTTCCATCGATTTCATAAATTCTTCGCCATATTTGATAACGCCAGATTCAAGCATCTCTCTCAAAAGGTCGTTGCCTTCACGTGTACGTTCTCCTACACCTGCAAACACCGACATTCCAGAATATGACTTTGCAATATTATTAATCAATTCCATGATGAGAACTGTCTTGCCAACACCTGCACCGCCGAAGAGACCAATCTTACCACCTTTGGCGTAAGGCTCAATCAAATCGATGACCTTGATACCTGTGAACAGCACTTCTTGTTTTGTAGAAAGATTTTCGAACTTAGGAGGGTCGCGGTGAATGCTGTTACGCTTGTTTGTATCAACATCTTTAAGTCCATCGATGGACTTACCAATAACATTAAACAAACGACCTTTCACTTCTTCACCAGCTGGCATAGAGATAGGTGTGCCAAGGCATCTTACTTTCATGCCTCTGCGCAAGCCATCTGTCGAGTCCATCGCGATGGTACGCATAGTGTTTTCACCGATGTCTTGTTGTACCTCTGTAATAAGTTTTTCACCGTTGGCTTTTTCTATTTCAAGAGCATCCAAAAGATTAGGCAACTGTGACTCGTCATCGAAAGCAACGTCAATCACAGGACCGATAATCTGTACGATGCGACCATACTTCTCTTCACTCATGGCTGTTATTTTTATTGTGAATTATCTTTATCTAATTCTATATCTGTTTTTGTAAGAACATCTAAATTATCAATGTTCTTCAAGAATTCCCATTGGAATATTAGAAGGTATAAGAAACCTATAGTTATCGCGCTATCGGCGATATTAAAGATTGGGCTGAAGAAAATCTGACCTCCAAGGAAAGGGAGCCATTCTGGGAATGTAAACAAAGGAAAATAGAACATGTCTACCACCTTGCCTTGTAAGAAGCCTGAGTAGCCTCCGCCTTCGGGGAATAATGTTGCCACCTGTAAGAAACTGCTTTCACTGAATATCATCCCATAAAACATCCCATCAATGATGTTACCTAAGGCACCTGCCGTGATGAGTGATATACCCAACAACGGACCGAATTTGATTTTCTTCTTACTCAAATGATATATAAAATAAAACAACAACGCCACGGCTATTATCCTGAAGACACTCAAAACCAACTTACCCCATTGTGCTCCGAGTTCCCAGCCAAAAGCCATGCCGTTGTTCTCTATGAAATAAATCTGAAACCAATCTCCCAATACTGGGAAACTTTCACCTATCGTCATGTTCAACTTAACCCAAAACTTCAAGATCTGATCAAGAAGCAGGACTATAAAAATGATAATAAGAGATTTCTTCATTTATTTCTTTTGGCCCATTTTTGCCTCAACACTTAAGGTAGCATGTGGTACGGCACGCAATCTTTCCTTAGGTATAAGCTTGCCTGTCATACGACACACACCATAAGTCTTGTTTTCTATACGAATAAGTGCATTTTCAAGATTCTGTATGTATTTGTATTGACGAGCAGCCAACTGACTATTCTCCTCTTTTGACAATACAGCAGAACCTTCCTCCAAAACCTTAAACGTTGGAGCTGTGTCATTAGCATTGTTACCATTACCTGAGATATTATCTCTTAACATCTCTAAATCTTTACGTGCTCTTGCCAACTTCTCTAATATGAGTTCTTTAAACTCAGCAAGTTCTTCATCAGAATATCTGATTTTATCTGAAGTATTATTTATGTTTGTTTCCATAATAATTCTTTTTATAAATTATCGACGTCAAAGTTAATAACAATTATCCAATAACACAAGAAAATATTTCTTAATTCTTGTTAATTTTTAACTTAACAGTAATATCATCGATAAGTTCTATTGCTTCTATTTCTTCGCCAATATTATCGACCATATTCAATTCTGCTAATGTCTCTGAACAGATATATTCTTGGTATTTTTCAACAACGCTATTGACAGCATCATTCTTCTCTATTGTCAAAACGATATGGTCTGTAACTTCGAAGTCGCCGTCTTTTCTCATATTCTGGATTCTGTTGACGATTTCTCTTGCCAAGCCTTCTTCTGCCAATTCTGTTGTAACTGTGATATCCAAAGCCACTGTTGAATCGTCTTGTGTAGCAACTGCCCAACCTGGAATATCTTCTGTTGTGATGATAGCATCATCAAGTTCGAGATGTAACTCTTGACCTTCTAATGTGATATCTAAATAACCTACGTTTTCGAATGTTCTGATTGTTTCTTGTTCAATCTCAGCAAAGAATTGTGTTATAGGTTTTATCATCTTACC
>JAZLEF010000040.1:0-16819 GCA_045615125.1 Bacteroidales bacterium | reverse complement strand
TCCAGCAGTCGTTGCTTTTTGTGAATTCGTATCCGTTGACCGAACCAGCACCCCAAGTTGGGTCTAATAATATTCCGTAGTTGTTTTCTGTGTAGGCGAAAATCCATCCGTGACCGTCGCCTATATTTCCGTCAAAATCCTTTGTTATTCCATTTATTATTTCAACTCTTATGTCGATGGATTTTGCCATATAGTAGAAGAGATTGCAATAAGCCTGACAGACGCCTTTCCTTTTGTCGAAGCAATGGTCAGCATCGTATATTTCATATTCGGTGTCGTAACTGATATTGTCGCATATCCATTTGTAAATGGCGCATATTCTTTCGTAATCGCTGTTACATCCTCGGGTTATTGAAAGTGTGATATCGGAATAATCGTATTTTGATTTGATGATGTGCGGATTGTATGCGTAGTTCGGTTTTTTATATAATTCATTATGACCAAAATATAATTTTGTGGGAACATTGGGATTGTCGGCAAAAGCGTTGACGGAAAATAATATTGTAAAAATTATAAGAGTAATTTTCTTGATCATAATGTGAGGTTTTAATAAGAACAAAAATAGAAAAATAATTTGTTTTTGGGGAGTCGTGTTAAAATAATTTCTCTTTGCTTTATGCTTGATTGAAATTATTTGTAATTTTGTGAGTGATAGTTAGTTGTTTTTATTTTGCTTATTATCATTGTTTTGCAAATTGAATATTAACTTAAATTTTATAAAATGAAGAAATTTTTACTCGTTTTAGTTTTTGTTGCGTTAGGTTTAGTGTCTAACGCTCAGTTGTTTGTTGCAGGTTCTGCAAGTGCAAATCATTCTAGTAGTAAGAAAGTTTATGTTAATCACGAAACGGATTATAATCCTAGATATAATGGATTTTCCATCGCTCCTGCTGTCGGTTATATGATTCCTGGTAAGAGTTATGGTTTCGGTCTTGGTTTGGGTTATGCATATTCTTCAGAAAAAAAGGATTTGTCAAAAGATTTCACTAACACTTTTGATTTCGGACCATTCTTCCGTTATGCATACGCAAAATTTGACAAGATAACATTATATGTTGATGCAAAGATGCCAATAAGTGTGGCTCAAGCTAAAATAAAGGTTGGTGATGCAGTCGCTATAGATGGTGATAAATCATTTTCTATTGGAGGTCGTTTGATTCCTGGCTTGACATATAAGTTTAACAATCATATTCTTTTTACTACAGAAATAGGATTGTTAAGTATAAATTATAATCACACAAAGACAACATCATCTACTGGCAATGTGATAGTTAAAACAGATGATTTTAAGTTAGGAGCTAACACTCGCCAAATTGCTTCATTCGGTTTTGTTTATCTTTTCTAATAAGATGGTAAATATAGTAATAAAAAAATCGACTGCATTTTGACCCGATTTTTTTATTGCTTGGAATTTATTATTCTTCACCGCAACCGCCGCCGCAGCTGTCGCAGCAGCTTTGATTGTGACATTTGCCACCGCCGCAACCGCCGCCGAAGTCTGATTCGTTAACTTCGCGAACGTCTAAAATTTCACCTGTGAAATATAATGGAACGCCTGCTAATTCTGGGTTGAAGTCAACTTTAACTGTTGTTTCACCGATTTCCATGATTCTGCCTGGGAATGGTTGATTGTTGTTATCTGTGAACCATACTGTTGCACCTACTTGGCAGATTGTTTCGTTGAAAACGCCGTCTTGTACGAAGATGTCTTTGTTAACATCGATGATGTTTTCGTCTTTGCGTTCGCCATAACCTTCTTTTGGAGTCAAAGCAAAACCAAATGTAGCACCTGGTTCTAAACCGTCCAAGTTTTCTTCGAATTTTGGTAATAACATGCCTGCTCCGAAAATAGCTTGGAATGGTTGTTCTTTTGTTGTTTCTTGGATAATTTCACCGTCAGCTGTTTCACGGTGTAAAACGTATGTCATTGTGACAACTGTGTTTTTTGCAACTTTCATTTTCTTAATATTTTACTGTTAATTGTTAATTTTCAATTGTAAATTGTTTTGTTAATATCTACCGAACATTTTTCTTAAAAACCATTCGATGGAAATCAGCGATAAAATTACAAAAAATATTGATTTCATATTGATTAAATCTTTATAATTTGTTTCTTCTCTCAATATAGATGTGATTCTATCGTCATTTTCAAGTGTTTCCACAATTTGCCATAATCCGTTGATGTCAAAGTTCTTGCCTTCTGTCAGTGATGCCAGCAGTTGCATTCTGCGTACGTCGGCAACAAGTTCTTGAGCTTCTGCTCCAATGTTTATCACTGAGAAATTGCCGTTTTCTGAATATACCTTTCCTCCGTGTTTGGCAAATGCTGTGAAATTATATATTCCCTCAGGCAAATTGTTGATGTTCAGATAATACGATTTTTCTTTCTTGGAAAAATTATATTCATAAATGTCTTTGTTGTGTTTGTTGACAATCTTGATTGCTAAATCAGGTTCAACGGTTAATTCTTGTGAAGGGTTTCTTAAATCTGCATTTAAAATGATTGGCTCATTGTTGAAATAGTTTTCTTTATGATTGATAATTAGTTCTTTGTCTTTCTCTGTTAAAAGGTACTTTACAGATTTGGTAAATAGTTGCTCAAAATTATCGTGCTTGTTTTCTTTATAATAATTGTATAATTTCCATTTCCAGATACCGGTTCCTAAAAGATATGCGCATTTGCGTCCTTCATTATCAGTTGTAAAGCTCAATAAAGGGGCTTGTGTTAAAATATCATTGATACTCATTTGCAAAAGCATGTCATGATTTGAATTAAACGAAAATTCTAGATGAGGTAGAGAAAGCGGAGGGTATGTGTTAGTTGCTTCAATTACTTCATTGTCAATATTGAAAAGTCCGAAGTTTTGATTGTAATGTGGTTTTATGTCGAGAATGCTGTTGACTGCACCTTTGCTTATTTTCATTGAAGTTTGTAGGTCGTTAAATGCATTGAAATCAGTACTTTCTCCAATAATGTGAAAAACAGGAATGTTTTTATTTTCTTTTAACAATTTTTTAAGAGTTTCATAATTATTCATTCCATAATAAGGAATCTGATGGAGGAATATAATATCGTAATCTTTTAAATCAGGAAATTCATCATCACCAAAAATGTTTGTTATTTCGAAATGATCGCCTAAGATATTTTTAAAACTTCCTAAATCGGGGTGTGCCGACTTTGCATAGAATAATACTTTGTATTGTTTGTCAATTACTTCTATGAAAAATCGTTTGTTGTTATTGTTAGTTATCAACTCGTTTTCTATTGCACCTATCTGTATGTCAATCTGTTTGATGCCTTCGTCTTCTGAATCGAGATTGAAATCGAAAGTTTTGGAGAAACGATTTGAGTTTACCATAATCTCTGATTCTTCTATGATTTCGTTATTGACTAACACTTTGATTATCATTTTTTTGTTGCGGCAATTATTTGCGTTGGCAACGACTCTTATCGGCATTATAGTATTTGATGGAGATGTCTTGTTGTAAAAAACATCTTTGATATAAAAATCGGGATAACTTATTGTGTCTCCGAGTGTAACAGTGTAAATAGGGAATGGGAACGACTCGATGTTTTGTTCTGGTAGATGAGATTTGTTGCAGATTCCGTCGGAGAGAAGCACAACTGCGCCCACGTTTTTCTTGTAATAATTCTTTTTAATATTTTCTAAAACGCTGTGAAAATCAGTGTAATAATCTTTGTAATCGATGGAGGTGAAGTCTTTTACTTCGTTACCAAAGAGATATTTGTCTACGATGAAATTTTTCTCTAATTCAGTAATTACAGAATCTAATAAAAAAGGATATTTTTCTTTGTAGAATACAGAGTCTTTTGTGAGAATCAAGGAGTTGGAATTGTCTTGTGCTATAACTACCGTCGCAGCTTCAGTTTTGGTGCTTTTCTTCTTTATAAAAGGGTTGAAAAGAAGCAGAACCAACAATCCGACGGCGACAGTTCTCAATATGAAAAGTAATGTCGTCAGTGCTTTGCCATAATGTTGGCTTTTATTGGAAATGTATAAAAGCGATGCGAAGCAAAGTCCTGTTAATATGGCGATTACAATGATTGTCATGTTGTAATTCTTTTTTTTCTTATTATTTGCAAAGGTAATAAAAAGAGTCCAATCATTAAGATTTTTTGTGCTATAATAAGGTTAAAAAAAAATAATATAATTTGGGTTTTATATTTCTTAAAGAATTATTTTTGTTGCAATAAAAAATGATTGGTATGAACGATTTTGAAAATGAAGTAAATAAATGCTGCGAACTGCTTGAGCAGGGTAAAGTTATTATATATCCGACAGATACAATATGGGGTATTGGCTGTGATGCAACAAATTCAAAGGCTGTCGATAAGATTTTTATGATAAAGGAACGCTCGAAAGGTAAGAGTTTGATAGTCTTGGTTGATAGTATAGAAATGTTAAAAGAATATGTACAGAATCTTCCTCCAATAGCACCTGACATCATCAAGGCCGCCAAGAATCCTTTAAGTGTGATATATTCAGAATCAAAGGGTCTGGCGAAAAACGTCTCTGCTGATAGTTCAATATGTATACGTGTGGTTGACAACGATTTCTGTAAAGCAGTGATACGTAAGTTGGGCCGTCCCATCACATCGACTTCGGCAAATCTAGCAGGCGATACAGCTCCATCAATATTTACTGAAATAACGGAACAGATAAAATCATCAGTGGATTATGTAGTTCAGCTTTATCATGACGTCCTTACCAAACCTAAGGCATCAACAATAATTCGTTTGTATGACGACAATAGTTTTGACATAATTCGTCAGTGATGTGAACTATTTCAGGTATAATCTGTTACAAGAAAGAAAAAGATATGAGATATTTAAAATTATTATTGATTTTTATTTTTGCTTTTCAAATTTCCGTAAATGCACAGAATAGAACTTCGGATAGAAAAGCGAACGCGCAAGCTACCTTGCAAAAGTTGTCTACGATATATTATCTGATAGATAATTTTTATGTAGATACGGCTAATCTTGAAGCTCTTACTGAGGAGGCTATCGTTGCCATTCTCAAGGAGTTGGATCCTCATTCGGCTTATATATCAAAGAAGGATGTTGAAAAAGCCAATGAGCCATTGGTGGGTAGTTTTGAAGGAATAGGTGTCACTTTTCAGATTTTTCAAGATACTATTTTAGTTATTTCTCCGGTGCCAGGAGGACCTTCCGATAAGGTGGGTATTATGGCAGGAGATAAAATTGTTACCATAGATGGAGAAGACGCTTTCGGCAAAAAGGTTACAAATGAATACGTTGCAGAACATCTTCGTGGCAAGAAAGGAACTAAGGTGACTCTTGGAATCAAACGTGGTAAAAGTGATGAGCTGATTGATTTTGAGGTTGTTAGAGATAAGATTCCGTTGAATAGCATTGATGCGGCATTTATGCTAGATAAAAATATAGGATACATCAAATTAGACCGTTTTGCACAAACTTCCATGAATGAATTTGATGAGTCGTTGGCAAAACTTAAAGAACAGAAAATGAAATCGTTGGTCCTCGATTTAAGAGGTAACACCGGTGGATATCTCAATGTGGCCGCTGAATTGAGTAATCAGTTTCTCAAAAATGACATGACGATTGTTTATACTGAAGGAGACAAGAGTCCTAAGCAGGTATTTAAAACAGACAAAAAAGGAAAGTTTACCGATGGAAAACTCATTGTCCTTATTGATGAAGGCTCGGCATCTGCAAGCGAAATCGTGTCCGGTGCAATACAAGATTGGGACAGAGGTGTCTTGATAGGAAGACGTTCCTTTGGTAAGGGATTGGTGCAGAGACCGTTCAATCTTCCTGATGGATCGGTGGTACGTCTCACAACGGCAAGATATTATACTCCAACAGGAAGATGTATACAACGTTCCTACGAAAAAGGCTCGGAAGATTATTATAACGAGATGACAAAACGAATGAAACATGGTGAGTTCTATCATTCAGATAGTATTCAATTCCCTGATTCTCTTAAATATTCGACATTGGTAAGCGGAAGAACAGTGTATGGTGGAGGCGGTATCATGCCTGATATCTTCATGCCTGTTGATACAACATTCGCAACGAAATTGTACACCGACTTGATAAGAAAAAGCGTATTTAATTCATATACCGTTGATTATGTGATGGAAAACAGAGACGTCCTTTCAAAAGAATATGGCGATTTTGAAAACTTCAATGCCAAATTTAATGTCACAGATTCTATGATAGAAGCTTTTAAAAAGCTGGCAGAAGAGAAAGGAGTAGAATGGAATGAAGAACAATATTTGCGTTCAGAGTCAATGATTAAGTTGCAAATCAAAGCCTTGATAGCCCGCAATGAATGGGATATGGAAAAATATTATCAGGTTGTTCTAAAAGAAGATAAGGTTATCAATAAGGCAATTGATATATTGAATGACAGCAATGAATATAGAAGTATTCTGAAAAGATAATATAAATATTTGGTTTGTAATTGTTTGAACTAGGGAAGATGTTACGGCGTCTTCCCTTTTTGTTTGTGTAAAAAAAATCTGTTTTTTTTATACAAAATATGTGAAATCTTGGATGGAAAATGTTATATTTGCGAATTGTTTATTACTTGAAAAACGAATTATAATCAAGTGAAAAAAAGAAATAACCTATTGATAACTAATCTACATTAAAATGAAAAAAATCAACTCAATCATCAAGAAGCTAGCATTGGCATGTTTGGTCATGTTTGCTGGCTCATCGATGAATGCGCAAAATCGCATAGAATTAAATGCAGGCGCAAAAGGAATCAAAATTGAAGAGTCATCATTTAAAGGATTCCAGTCAACATTCTCTTTCAATGCTATTGAAAGCGAGAATGTTAAAACTGAAGCTGGTGATTTCTCAGTTATTACTATCAACAAAACTATCTTAGGTGGCGAAGTTGGTGCTCCTTCATTGCCAATAGCACGTGAACTCGTTGCTGTTCCTTTTGGAGCAACTCCAATCGTTAATGTTGTTAGCTTTACTGCAACAGATTATAAACTCAGCGATTACGGTATCGAAAGAGTTTATCCACAACAACCTTCATATAGCAAAAGCGCTAAGGCTGAAGAAATCGTTTTCCAATACAATGAAAACGCATATCAAACAAGAGCTTTGGATAATGCTCCAAAAGTTGGCTTTGAAGTTCTTGGTACAATGCGAGGCATTCAACTCGGTACATTGCAAGTAGAACCAGTTAGCTACAATCCAGCTAACAATACAATCCGTGTTTTCAATGATGTTGAATTAGAAGTTGTTTTTGAAAATGCTGATATCGCTCTTACAGAAAAAACATTAGTAGATTCATATAGCCCATATTTCGATGTCGTTTACAGACAATTATTTAACACAAACGCTATCAACGATGTTTATGACGAACATCCTGATCTTTTCGCATCACCAGTTAAGATGATCGTGGTGGCTAACCGTATGTTCGAAAATGCTTTGCAACCATGGATTGAATGGAAAACACAAAAAGGTTTTTATTTAGATGTTAAATATACAGACGAAATTGGTTCTAGTTCAAACGACATCAAAGCATACATCCAAGAACAATATGAAACAAACAAACCTTCATTCTTGGTAGTAGTTGGTGACAAGGATCAAGTAGCTCCAAGTGTTAACTCGGCAACAGCAACACATTGTGTATCTGACCTTTATTATGCAAGTGTTGATGGTGACATTTTCCCAGACATCTATCACAGCCGTATGTCATGCGAAACAGTTGATCAAGTTGAAGCTGTTGTTGAAAAGATCCTTCAATATGAAAAATATACTATGCCAGATCCATCATACCTCAAAAACGTATTGTTGATTGCTGGTCATGATACTTATGGATGGACAGAAACTGTAGGTATCCCTTCTATCCAATATGCTACAACATATTACTATAACGAAGAACATGGTTATGAAGGCGTACATGACTATTTAGGCCCTAACTATACAGGTTGCTACAACCATCTTAGCGAAGGTGTCGGTTTTGCAAACTATACAGCACACGGTGGCAAGACAAGCTGGTCAGACCCTTCATTTACAGTGTCTCAAGTTCATAACTTGACAAATACAGATAAATATTTCTGGGCTATGGGTAACTGTTGTATCGCAGCTGACTGGGGATACAGCTCAGAATGTTTTGGTGAAGCTATGATTCGTTCAGAGAAAAAAGGTGCTTGGGGTTATATCGGTTCATGCCCTAATACATACTGGTGGGAAGACTATTATTTCGCAGTTGGTGCAACAACAGTAAGTGATAGAATGCCAACTTACGAAGAAACATCAATGGGTAACTATGATGCAATGTGGTTGGAAGATTCATACAATGCTTTGGCATCAGTTCCTTTCGTAGGTAACTTATCAGTTGTTTATGCTCACGCTATGAACTATCCAAGTTCAAGTGCTGCTACAAACCAATATTATTTTGAAGCATATCACACATTAGGCGACGGTTCTGTTATGCCATACAAGGCACAACCTACAGCAAATGATGTTTCACACCTTCCAACAATGCCTATCGGATCTGCAACATATACAATCTCAGCAACACCAGGTTCATACGTTGGTATTACTAAAGACGGCGTTTTACATGGTGCAGGTATGATTGATGAAACAGGTTCTACGGAAATTGCACTCGATCCTATCACATCAGGCGGCGATGTTACAATCGTAGTTACACATCCTAACCATGCTCCTTATATCAATACAATCCCAGCAGCTTCATTAGATGGTACATATTTGACAGTAGCATCTTACACTCCAAATCAAATTCCTGTAAATAAAGATTTCAACCTTTCAGTAGTTGTTAAGAATGTTGGTACAGAAACTTCAGCATCATCAGCAACAATGACAATCAGCTGTGAAGAAGATTTCGTTACAATCACAGATGCAACAGCAACAATAAACGTACTCGCAGCAGATGAAGAAGCAACATTGGAAAATGCATTCTCATATAAAGTCACAGAAGCTGTAGAAGATGGAAAATTGATTAAGATGAATTACGTAATCACAGATGGCGAAGATTCATGGGAAGGTCAAATGACAATGATAGCTGTTGTTCCTGAAATTAAATTCAATGAATTTATGTGGGCAGGTGCTTACGTTCCAGGTGAAACATATACAGTGGCAGCTAAATTTGAAAACACAGGTTCATACAAAGCTGAAAACGTAAAAGTAACAGCATCATCAGCAAGTTCATACGTAACAATTTCAGAACCTGAATTTACAATAGGTACAATGGATGTTGACGGTGTTGGCGTTGCAACATTTAATGTCACAATTGATGCATCATCACCTGAAACAGCAACACACGAAATCAACTTCGCTTTAACAGCTGATAATGGTATTGAAGCAGAAGGCGTCGGCGTTATCAAAAACTCATGTGAAGTACATTTCGTCTTAAGCGATACTTACGGAGACGGTTGGGATGGTTCATCACTTAAACTCATATTTGATGATGGTACTCCTGACCAAGAAATAACACTCGCTGGTGGATATACAGAAACACACAAATTGTCAATCACAACAGGAACTCATGTAGTAGTTTATTTCAATGCTAACACATATTGGGATTATGAATGTTCATTCAAGATTATATATGCTGATGGCACATTGATTTATGACTCAGAAGGTGAACCAAATCCTGGTGTTAACTGCGAATTTGATGTAGAATGTGCAGCTTCTTCTGCAGAAGAATTGAATCCAGTACAAAACCTCGAAGCAGAAGTCAATATGAACCAAGTTACATTGACATGGGATGCAGCAGACGGTGCTAATAGCTACCTCGTTACACGTAATGGCATTCAAGTAGCAGACACAGAAGAAACAACATTTGTTGACTCAGAAGTTGAAAACGGAACACATACTTATAACGTTGTAGCTGTTTACTCAGAAGGCGAATCATTGCCTGTAACAGTAGTAGTTGTAGTTGGTGAGTCAATTGAAGAAAACAATGTGATGTTTGCTATCTATCCAAATCCTGCAAAAGACTTTGTTAAGATTAACTCAAATGCTGCTAACTACGAATATCAATTAATCAACAACATTGGTCAAATCGTTGTCAGTGGCGCAGCAACAGGTGAACATCAAATCGATGTCGCTAATATTAATAAAGGTGTCTACTTCTTGAAAGTGGTAGCCGACGGTGAAATTGTTATCAATAAATTATTAATCCAATAAAGAAAACATAGGGTGGGGCATTAGCCTTACCCTATTCTTATGAAATTAAATACACAAAAAATGAAGAAAGTTTATTTGTTTTTAGCTTTGTTTTTGTTCGCATCCGCAACAGGATTCGCACAAAAATGGTATGGTGTAGGCAAAAATACACCTGTTAGAATTCAAGAAACATTAGTTTCATCATCAGAAGATGAAATTATTGTTGACGTTAAGGTTGGCGGTTTCTTCGCTGAAACAGTAAAGACTCCACAAGGTCAGCAAATGATCATCAGCGGTGAAGATATGGCAGCAATGCTTACTAAAGGCGCTCCATCACTCCCAATGTACCCAATCTCTATGATTATTGGTGACAGAGCTGAAATGGAAGTATCTATCCTTAAGTCAAATTACACAGATTTTGAAAACATAGAAGTAGCTCCTTCAAAAGGTAACTTCAGCCGTCAAATCAATCCTGCTGATGTAGAATACGTTTACGGTGATATGTATCAACAAGATGCTTTCTATCCAGCTGCTCAAGCAACATTGGAAACACCATACGTTTTGCGCGACTTCCGTGGACAAAACCTCATGGTTTACCCATACGCATACAACCCTGTAACAAAGACATTACGTGTTTATACAGATATGCGTATCGCTGTCAAGAAAGTTAGCGACAATGGAGAAAACCAAAAAGTTACTCGCAGAAGTAAAAACATCACTTTAGATTCAGAAAGAAAGAATTCATACGAACGTCGTTTCATCAACTTCAACAATACAGCATCTAAATACGATTTCTTGGTTGACGAAGGTGAAATGCTCGTTGTTTGCGTTGACCAATATATGGACGCTGTTCAAGAATTAGTAGACTGGAAAAACATCTCAGGCCGTCCAACAAAAATGGTTGGCGTTTCTGAAACAGGTACTTTAGAAGCACTCAAATCATACATCAAAAATTATTATAACGAAAATCCTAACTTCTCATACTTGCTCTTAGTTGGTGAACATAACAATCTTCCTGCTATGACAGGTTATACTGTAACATACGGTGGTAGATCAGATAACTTCTACGGTATGTTGGAAGGTAATGACTACTATGAAGAAGTATTCGTAGGTCGTCTCTCTGTTAACTCAGCTGAAGATGCAGCTCACCAAGTTGCTAAGATAATTCACTACGAACGTGATATTGATGAAACAGCAACATGGATTACTAGAGCTGTCGGTATAGGTGCTAATGAAGGTTCAGGTCACTACAATGAACCAGACTACGTTCACATGAATTATATACGTGACACTCTCTTACATTACACATATACTCAAGTTTCACAACACTATGCTTACGTTAACAATCCTACTGCAGCTAATATGCAGGCTGACTTCAACCAAGGTGCAAGTATAGCTAACTATTGTAATCACGGTTCTCCAAATAGCTGGGGCGTTTGTGATTTCAGCAATACTCACATTCATCAGTTGACAAACGACAATATGTTGCCATTCATCTGGTCAGTAGCATGTAACAATGGTGAATTCCAATATGACGAATGTTTCGCTGAAGCATGGATGCGTGCTAAGAACAATACAACAAACCAACCTACAGGTGCTATCGGTGGTATGTTCTCATGGATTCAACAACCATGGCAACCACCAATGTATGGTCAAGATGAAATGAATGCTATTTTGACAGAATGGCGTCCAGGTTACAAACATACACTTGGTGGCGCTTCTGTAAATGGTAACCAATATGTTCTCGATATGTGTCCAGGAGATGCTGGTGACACTCACAACTCATGGATTCTCTTCGGTGACCCATCATTGATGGTTAGAACAGATGTTCCTAAATCAATGGCTGTCACAGCTTCTCCTTCAACACTCGTTGTCGGTATGTCATCATTGTCAGTCCAAGCTGAAACAGAATATGGTATCGCAACATTGTCAAAAGGTAATGAAGTCCTCGCTACTGCACAAATAGAGAACGGCTCAGCAAATCTTGAATTCTCAACACTCACAAGTGTAGATCAACTTACACTCGTTGTCATCGGCTATAATAAAGTCACAGAAGTTAAGACTATTGAAGTCGTCCCTGCAGAAGGTGCATTCCTTATCTTCGATTCTTGTGACATCAATCAAGAAGATGGTCAAGTAGATTATAATGAAGTTTTAGATCTTACATTAAAAGTAAAGAACGTCGGTACTGACCCAACAAATAATGTTACAGTTGAAATTACATCAGCATCAGAACATGTGACAATCAATAAAGGTACAACATCAATATCTACAGTTGGTGGTAATGAAGTTGTAACTCTCGATAAAGCATTTGAAATATACGTAAAACCAAGCGTATCTCATGGTGAAAAGATTAACTTTGTTTTGACATGTTCAGACGGATCTGATACATGGGAAACAGAATTTAAGCTCGTAGCAAATGCTCCTGTTTTGAGTTTGAATAAAATAGAATGCAGCGATAATGAAGTACTCCCAGGTGAAACATTTACATTGTCAATGACATTCAATAATGAAGGCGGTAGCACAGCATACGACATCCTCACAGAATTATGGGAAAATGCTCCAGACATCACAATCTCAGAAAAAGCTATAGAAACAGCTTCAGTTGTAGCAGGCGAGAGCTTCACAGTAACAACAGACATCACAATTTCTTCTTCACTTGAAATTGGTTCTATCTATGAAATACCATTCGCAGTGTCAGCTGGCTATAACACATTCAGCTCAAAATATGAAATCGTTATCGGAAAAGTCTCTGAAGACTTTGAAACAGGTGACCTTTCAACTTTCGACTGGATCTTAGAAGGAAACAGCAACTGGTATGTTGATAACCAACAAGCATACGAAGGTTCATATAGCGTTAAATCAGGCGTTATCGGTGATGATGGCATTACAAAATTAAGATTGCAAATTGAAGTCATTTCTGCTGGTGAATTAAGCTTCTACAGAAAGATATCAACAGAAGAATCATACGACATCGTATCATTCCTCGTCGACAACGTAGTAGTAGGTGAGTGGTCAGGCGAATTAGATTGGGCATACACCTCATTCGAACTCACACAAGGTTCTCACCTCATCGAATGGAGATTCGCTAAAGACTATATGCTTGGCGGTGGTAGCGACTGCTGCTGGATAGATATGATTTCATTCCCTCCAGTAAAACATGTTAACGTTCTCAATGCTGTTGAAAACCTCTCAGCTACAATGAATGCTAATGCTGTTACATTAACATGGGATGCATTGTCAGGTGCTGACGAATATATCATCAGACGTAATGGCGAAGAAGTTGCAACACAAACAGAAACAACATTTACAGAAACATTGGCAGAAGGTATTTATACATACAACATCGTTGCAAGAAACGGTAACAAATATTCAATGCCAGCTTTCATTACAGTAAATACTAACGCTATCAGCGTCGATGAAATAGTGACAGAACATGTATCAGTTTATCCTAACCCAACATCAGGTATCTTGAATGTTGATATAAATGAAAACTTCAACGCTGTAATTTATAACTACCAAGGTCAGGTCGTTATGAAAACATACGTAAATAACGGACAAATTGATATGTCACAACTTGCTTCAGGTATCTATTTCGTTGAAATAAGAACAAACAATAGCGTATCTGTAGAAAAAGTAATTATGAAATAGTTTTTCGTGATTGATAATTTTAGTTATTGTGAGACCGCCCATTAGGACGGTCTCTTTTTTTATTATTATGTTTTAATGTTATGATAATAATTGTATCTTTGCAACCACTTAATTAAGTCTTATTTATTTTTAATCAATCCTTTCTGTAAGGTTTTAAAATTTATTAAATGAAAAAGTTATCTTTATTTTTAGCGATGTTTATGTTGACATCGGTAATGGGTTTTTCTCAAACCAAAGTTCAAAAATCATTGGTGTCGTCATCAGAAAACGAAATCATAGTAGATGTTAAGACAGGAGATTTCCGTATGGAGGAAGTCGCGACGCCAAATGGAATACAGTATGTTGTTACAGCCGATGATATGGCAACTACGCTTGTCAAAGGCGCACCATCACTCCCGATGTACCCAATCTCCATAATCATCGACGACAAAGCTGAGATGGAAGTCGCAGTCATCAAGTCGACATTTACCGATTATGAAAATGTAGAAGTGGCTCCTTCAAAAGGTAACATAAGCCGTCAGACAAGCCCTGACGACGTGGATTTTGTGTACGGTGAGATGTATCAGCAAAACGCTTTCTATCCAGCATCTCAGGCTGCACTTCAAACACCTTATATCTTACGTGATTTTCGCGCTCAAAATATCATGGTATATCCTTACGCATATAATCCAGTGACAAAGACATTGCGTGTTTACGACGACTTACGCATCGCAGTAAAAAAAGTAAGCGACAATGGCGAAAACCAGAAAATGAACCGCCGTGGTAATACGATAACTGCAAGCCAAGAAATGCTTTCTTCTTATCAACATCGTTTCATCAATTTTAACAGTCAAGAAAAATATGACTTCATAGAAGACGAAGGCGAGATGTTGGTTATCTGCGTCGATGAGTATATGGACGCTCTTCAAGAATTGGTGACATGGAAAAATATCTCCGGCCGTCCTACTACAATGGTGCCTGCATCCCAAACTGGTACCCTCGATGATATGAAAAGCTATATCTCACAATATTACCAAAATCATCCAAACCTTACTTCAGTACTTTTAGTAGGTGAATATAACAACCTCCCTCCATATCCAGTGACAGTTTCAGAAGGATTGATAGCTGCAAGATCAGATAACTATTATGGTATGTTGGAAGGTAACGACTATTACGAGGAAATCTTCGTAGGTCGTCTCTCTGTGGTAGGCGTACAAGATGCTGCCAACCAGGTAGGCAAGATAATATATTACGAACGCGACATCAACGAAAACGCCACATGGCTCTCTAAAGGTTTGGGTATAGGCTCAACAGAAGGTAATGGTCACTTCGGTGAAAGAGATTATCAGCATATAGATTTCATCCGTGACACCCTCATGAATTATACTTATACTCAAGTTGCTAAGATATACAAAGGAGTAGATGACTTCAACCCTGATGCAGATGACGTGGCTTTCGTCGTCAACGATGGTGTAGGCATTGTCAACTATTGCAACCACGGAACACAGACAAGCTGGGTCGTCTCTGGCTATAATACAGATGACGTTAATAATTTGAATAACGATAATATGTTGCCATTTATCTGGTCATCGGCTTGTTATAATGGACAGTTCGATACCAATGAATGTTTCGCAGAGTCATGGCTCCGTTCTATGAATGAGACAAGTGGAAAACCTACAGGAGCTATAGGCGGTATGTTCTCATGGATTTCTCAGCCTTGGATTCCTCCTATGTATGGACAAGATGAGATGGTTAACATCTTGACAGAATGGCGCGATGGATACAGACATACTCTCGGCGGTGCATCATTGAATGGTAATATGTGTATCCTTGATATGTCACCAGAAGATAATGGCGACACTCATAACACATGGATTCTCTTCGGTGACCCTTCTCTTATGATAAGAACAAAAGCCCCACAAACCATAGATGTTGAATGTGCCAACACATTATATATAGGAATGACAGAGATGACAGTGCAGGCTGATGTCGATAATGCTGTAGCAACTTTGTCGGTGGATGGCGAGGTGCTTAGCTCTGTTGAAGTTGTCAATGGTCAGGCTAGACTCAACTTCCCAGCATTGGCAGAAGAAGGCACAGCTACATTAGTAGTGATGGGATATAACAAAACTACAGTAGTTAAAGAAATAGAAATAGCATCTATGGATGGTGCTTACGTGGTTTGTAAAGATGTTGAATTGAACCAAGCAGACGGACAAGCCGACTACGGTGAAATGATAAATCTTACTGTTAATGTGAAAAACATCGGTAATGAGGCAGCAGATAATGTCACCGTTCAGATTGTGTCATCTTCAGAATATGCTGCTGTGGTGAAAAGTGTAGCAAGCCTTGGCTCGATAGACGCAAATAGCACAGCGGCTATTGACAATGTGTTCCAGATATTTGTGGCTAACAACGTGCCAGACCAGACAATCATGGATTTCACTGTTAAATGTTATAACTCATCAGCAACATGGACAAGCTCATTTAATATCGTTGCCAACGCTCCAGTCGTTGAGATAAAGAATGTCACCGTGGATTCAGAAGGACCTTTGGCTCCTGGCGATAATGCTACATTGAGCATTGAGATAGCAAATAATGGTAATAGTGATGTCTATGATGTGATGACAGAAGTGTTCAGCTCTTCCTCTGACATAACATTCGATGTGACAACTATTGAAACAGAAAAGATAGACGTATCTCAGACAATCGTTGTTACAGCAGATTTTAATATATCTTCATCAGTGGCTAATGGTGCAGTATTTGAGGTGGCTTTATCAGCTTCTTCAGGATATTATGTTGCAGAATCAAATTGTTTCGTTAATGTAGGTCAGTCGTCAGAAGGTTTCGAGTCAGGTAGCTTCAACAGTTTTAACTGGCAGTTTGACGGTGATGCGGAGTGGACTATAGCAGGTGATGCACAAGAGGGTTCTTACTGTGCAAAGTCGGGCGACATTGATGACGGACAAAGCACAAGTATGAAGATGGTAGTTGAATTCCCTTACGAAGATGTCGTCAGCTTCT
>JAZLEF010000039.1:0-31727 GCA_045615125.1 Bacteroidales bacterium | reverse complement strand
TCTTACGTTTCGGTTCCGACTTGACCGACAACTATTATGAATACGAAGTACCGCTAACATTCACAGATTGGTACACATCATCAACAGAAGACGGCAAAATATGGCCTGAAGAAAACAATGTCGAAATTGACTTCGAAGAACTCGTACAAGTCAAGAACAACCGTAACAAATCATTAGGAACTAACAACGTACAGGCTAACAGAGTTTATTTTGAATACTATGGCAATAATAAGATAAAGGTATTAGGTAACCCTACCATCAGCGAGGTAAGAAGCATGATGATAGGTGTTAGAAACCCTATAAATGATAATGAAGTAAGCAGCGACAAGAGTGCTATCGTATGGATTAACGAGTTACGTCTTACTGACTTAAACAACAGCGGAGGATGGGCTGCCACAGGACGTATCGAGACAACATTAGCCGACTTAGGCCGTGTAACAGCTGCTGGTTCTTACAATTCCGCAGGTTACGGCGCGTTGGAGACAAAGGCCACAGAATCTAATATGGAATCTAACGGATACTATAGCATATCAACTGACATAGACCTTGGTAAGTTCATGGCACCAGAAAAGACTGGTATAACAATTCCTATCCACTATGATCAAAATCACACCTCTGTGACACCAGAGTACAATCCTTTCGACCCTGATGTCAAATTTAAAAATGCACTAGAACTCATAGAAGATAAGGCAGGCAAAGACTCACTCAAATATGCAGCAAAAGACGTTGTAAAACAAACCAACTTCAATATTACCAACTTAAGAAAGAATCGTGTGGGCAACAAAAAACCTCACTTCTGGGATATTGAAAACTTCAATGCCACATACGCATATACAAAACAAGAACAAAGAAATAGCGACATTGAATACGCTATCGACTTGACTTACAGAGGAGGTCTCGGCTACACCTACTCCACTAACGCTAAGAACATCCAGCCTTTCGCCAAAGCTAAATGGGCTGCACCTAAATATATGCAGATAATCCGAGACATCAACTTCTATTACATGCCTAAGAGTTTCTCATTCTCAACAGAGATGTTCAGACAATATCAAGAACAGAAGTTGAGAAACAAGAGCACAGGCGAGATTATCATCAAGCCTACTTATGCCAAGAACTGGGATTGGAACCGTAACTATGATTTCCGTTACGACATCACCAAAGGCCTCAACTTCACATATAATGCTACTGCCAACGCATACATATATGAACCTGCAGGCAATCCAGAACGAGAAACAGCAGAATGGTACAGCAACAGAGATACTATCAGAGATGAAATATATGGCTTAGGTACTATCTCTAGATTCAACCAGACATCTAAGCTCAACTATAATATACCTATTAATAAACTGCCACTCATGGATTGGTTAACAACCAATGCGTCATATACTGGTACATATCGCTGGACTGCTTCTTCAAAATCCACACAGGCAATCATGGGTAACGTCAATGAGAACGAATCTGTGTTCCAAATCAACGGCAACGCTGATTTCTCAAAGTTGTATAACAAGGTTCCTTATTTCAAGAAAATCACCACACCTAAACGTGCTAGCGGCAAGAACAACAGCAGACAGCCTAAGAAAGAAGAAGAGACAGCAGTCGATACCACAGGTAAAGCACCTAAGAAAAACTATGCAAAGTTTGTAGCCGACAATACAGTAAGATTATTGTTAAGCGTCAAGAAAGCATCGTTCTCATTATCGCAAAGCAGTGGCGTGTCATTACCAGGTTACATGCACGAACCTGACTACTTTGGATTAGATGCTATAACAGGAGCTCCTGGATTAGGATTCGTCTTTGGTAGAAACGACAATGTTTTACAACAAGCTATTAATGGCGACTGGTTAACAAGAGACACCACCTTCAACCAGGCTTATTCAGAAAGATTCAACGAAAGCTATAACTATAAGGTAGTTCTTGAACCATTCCAAAACTTCAAGATTGACATCAGCGGTACAAGATCATACGTCGAGAACTTCTCTGAATATTTCAGATATGATGCATACGGAGAATTCAGAACATACACTCCAAGCAACGGAGGTAACTTCAACATCTCACATCTTATGACAGCAACATCATTCATTGATGGAGAAGAATTATTCCAGAATATGTTGAACAACAGACTTGACATCGCTATGCGTCTCGCCAACGACAATCAAGCATGGCTCGACTTAGGCTCACCTATGGTCTACGACTCAATAGGCAAAGGATATTTCCCATACGGTTACTCAGCCAACTCTCAAGACGTTCTCATCTACTCATTCTTGGCAGCTTACTCAGGACAAAGCACCGACGAAGTGGAATTGTCATTATTCAGAAAGATAGCATTACCTAACTGGACAGTCAACTTCACAGGTCTCACCAAGATTCCTGCATTGAAGAAGATATTCAAGACTATCAACATCACACATTCTTACAAGTCATCATATTCTATCTCATCATGGGCAACAAACCTCAACTACGATGAAGACAACCCAATGTTGATGTATGATGGAACAAACCAAAGAGTGCCTCAATATGACATGGCACAGATAGTGCTATCAGAACAATACGCACCATTGATTGGTATCAAGTTAGCATTCAACAACAATTTATCGCCTTCATTAGACTTCAAGAAGAGCAGGACCGTGACGATCAGCTTCATCAACAACCAGCTCACAGAAGCAGAAGGACGTGAAATTATCGTAGGATGCGGCTACACATTCAAAGACTTCGGTGCAGCATTCTCATCAAGCAACAAATCAAGTGACCTCACCTTGAAGCTCGACTTAGGTTTCAGAAAAGACAAGACCACTTTGAGAAGTATTGACGAGAACTACAGCCAGATATCATCTGGACAGAATAAGGTCAACATCTATCTCACAGGTGACTACGACTTCAGCGAAAGATTAGGTATGCAGGCATTCTTCAGATATGATATGACAGACCCATTCATCGCTAACTCATTCAAGACTTCAAACACTTTTGCAGGCGTAACTTTAAGATTTAGTTTGACACAATAAAAATTTTCAAACAAATATAATTTATAAGAATAAAAATTGTATTTTTGGCAAGTTAAAAAAGTAATTATTAATTTTTAAAATAAAAACAAAATGAACATCCCAGCAGAATTAAGGTATTCAAAGGACCATGAATGGATCCGCTTAGAAGGTGAAACAGCTTACGTAGGTATCACAGATTTCGCACAACATGAATTAGGTGACATCGTTTTCGTTGACATCGACACAGTTGATGAAACACTAGAAGCAGATGAAACATTCGGTACAATCGAAGCAGTTAAAACATCTTCAGAATTATTATTACCAGTAGCAGGTACAGTTGTTGAATTCAACGAAGCTCTCGCAGACGCTCCTGAAACAGTTAACAACGACCCATACGGTGAAGGTTGGATCATCAAAGTTCAAGTTGCTAACCCAGCTGACATCGAAGGTTTATTAACAGCAGAAGCATACCAAGAATTAATTGGCTAATAATTTTGAAACGACTGTCGGAAGGAATATATCCAAGTCTTATTTGCGCCATAGTCATTATGGTGCTGATGGGGCTGCCAGGAAAATGCTTTCCGACAGTTGTCAATTTTTGGGAGTGGATAGGCCCCGATAAAATAGTTCATTCCCTTCTCTTCGGAATTTTATCATTCATATTTCTCTGGGGATTCCGAAATAAAATCCTATCCAAAAACAATTCATACCAAAAGAAAGCCTTTCTATTATCTTTTTTATTAACCGCCGCATACGGAGGCTTGACAGAATTACTTCAAAAATACGTCTTCATCAATAGATTCGGAAGCATACTCGACTTCTGTGCCGACGCAATAGGCTGTTTTCTAGGTATTATTGTCTTCTTTTTCTGTTACAAAAAAAAATTAAAAAAATAAAAAAAGAAGAGAACAATATCTAAAGAAATTTATTACCTTTGTGGCGCAAATAAAATCTTGAGTTTAATCTAGAAAAGTAAATAAAAATGGAAATTAAAAAATCACCAAAAGCAGATCTTGAAAGCAAAAAATCGACTTTTGTATTGATCGGTTTAGTTGTGACTTTATTCGTCATCTGGCGTGTATTCGAATACAAAAGCTATGACAAACAAGTTGTAGATAATTTGCAAACAGCAGTTGAGGTTATTGAAGAAGAAATGGTTGAAATCACAAAACAAGAACAACCAAAACCACAACCTCCAGCACCAAAACCACAAGTAACACAAATCGAAGTCGTTGACAACGAAGAAGAAATTGAAGACGAAATCGAAATCGACGCTGAAGTATCTCAAGATGAAGTCATCGAAGAATATTTCGCTCCAGCTGAAATTGAAGAAGAAGAAATCGTTGAAGCAGAAATCTTCAAAGTTGTAGAAGAAATGCCAGAATTCCCAGGAGGTGCTGCTAAGATGATGGAATATATCCAAAAGAATATGAAATATCCATTGATGGCTCGTGAAAGTGACATCCAAGGTAGAGTATTCGTTAACTTCGTTGTTGAACCAGACGGCTCAATCTCTAACGTAACAGTTATGCGTGGTATCGGTGGCGGTTGCGACGAAGAAGCTCTTAGAGTTGTTAACAGCATGCCTAAATGGAAACCAGGTAAACAACGTGGTAGCGCAGTTCGCTGTTCATTTACAGTGCCTATCATCTTCAAATTGCAATAGTATTTTAAACATACATAACAGAAAAAAAGTTGCTCCAAAAAGCAACTTTTTTTTATTCCATAAACTGACAACTAACACCAAAAATCATATTTATTTTTAAAACTTCTTTAAGGAAAAAATTGTAAATTTGCAGACATGATAGAAAAGGAAATAAAGAAGAAATATTCATTACGTTTTGGCAACAAAGACTTGCCATCTTTTCTCGTAACCAAAAAAAACATAAGAAAACTCATTTTCTTTACAACTGTATATTCATTAGTCTTTATCAACATCTTCCGACCTTTCAACTCAGAAACATGGATTCCCGGAATCAACACAATAAACTATTTCCTTTACTCATCATTGATGGTCCTTGTAGGCTCTGCCCTCATATCCATCAGTAGAATATTAATGTATTTCTTCGTAAAAAAAATTTCCATCGGATACTTAGAATACTTGATATGGATTTTCGCCGAGATTTCAATATTGGCCATATTCTATGTCTTCCTTGCTTATAAGGTAGGTTATATCGACAATTTCATCATTGCCAATCCGGAATTCGCTTATTGGGACGCTATATTCGAGATATTGAGAAAAACCATCGCCAACACAACATGGATGTTACTCATCCCTTATATCATATCTTTCCTCTATCTCTATAACGAACATCTGCTCCGCGACGTGATACCGGAAAAAGACGCTCAGATAATAGAAAAAGAAGAAGAAAAAATCATTCAATTTAAAGATGAGAAAAACGAAGTACGATTCTCTCTCTCATCAGAAAAAATCGTATATATAGAATCTTCAGACAACTATTGCGTGATAAAATACATCAACAATGAAAACTTATACGAATTCATGTTGAGAAGCACATTGAAGAAACTATCCGAAGAATTAGCAGATACTCCTATAAAAAGATGCCACCGTTCTTTCATGATAAACTTTGAACATGTGGCTTCATTGAGAAAAGATGGTGCAGAAATAAGCCTCGAATTCGACATTAAAGGAATAAAAGAAATACCAGTTTCTAAGTCTTATAACGATAAAATCATGGAATCATTTGTTACACATTCAAAACAAAAATAGTTCCGCAGATGAAAACACTTCGTTACATAACATTACTACTTTTTCTGCTCTTAGCACATAACACATACTCTCAACTGAACCACAAACACTTTATCCTTATGGGTCGCATCGACCTGTCGGAAGAGAATTATTCAGAAGCCATCCTCAATTTCAACAAAGCCGTCATCGCCAAGCCCAAGGACTTTGAGGCTTATTTTCTGAGAGGCATAGCTAAATATAGCCTCAACGACTTTACCGGAGCCATCAACGACTTCACCAAGACACTCGAGATACATCCTCTTTATGTAAGAGCTTATCATTACAGAGGTATATCTAACGACAGACTCGGCAACTTCGCCGACGCAAAAAAAGATTTCATCAAAGCTATAAAACTAGACCCTTTCGACCCTGAACTACACATAGCTCTCGGCTCCACCAAACTACATCTCAACGATTACGCAAACGCCATAGCAAGTTTCGATACCGCGCTTATCATAAACCCTAACAACGCCAATGCCTATATCAACAGAGGCGTCGCAAAACGTTATCTCAACAATCTCGACGACGCATTAGACGACCTCAACAAAGCCGTCTATTACGACTTCTTCAACATAGAAGCTCTCGTAAGAAGAGGCATAATACAGATGGAACGCGAGGAATATCAAGAAGCCATGACCGACTTCAACAACGCGCTCCAGCTCGACAAAGACAATCCTATCATCTTCTTCAACAGAGGAACAGTACATCTCAATATGGGCGACACCACAGCAGCTCTTAAAGACTATGAACGCGTCAACATGCTTGATGAAGGCAACGCCTTGACTTATTTCAACAGAGCCATCATCTACAGCAAACTTGAAGAGAACGACATCGCTCTCGCTCTTTTCGATAAGGTTATAGAGATTAACCCTGAAAACATTTACGGCTATTTCAACAGAGGCATCCTTAATTACAAGATGAACGAATTAGATAATGCAGAAGACGACTTCACAAAAGTCATCGAGCTGTTCCCCGACTTCATCGATGCTTGGGTCAACAGGTCGGTGATAAGAGATGAAAAAGGCGATACTGAAGGAGCAGAACACGACAGACAGAAATTTAGTGAGATAATGGATTTAATCAGCATGAAAGAAAGCAATGTCGACTCTTTATATAACATCTATAAAAATAAGATAGACTATGATAAAATCATAGCCTTCGATTCTGAATTTTCTAATGGCGACAAAGGCGGCAAACTCGCACAATACGCTTCCGTCGACATCAGACCATTCAACAATTTCATAGTAAGCGTAGTTCTCTTCGATTCCAAAAACGTTGAACAGAGCAAACGCAATTACGTCGACGCCACATTAAGTCAGATAAACGAAAGCAAACAACTTAAAGGAAAACAACTCGTTTATACGCGCATAGAATTTTTCGAAGAAGAATATCAATCCATACTCAACGACTCCATAATTGAATCCATCAGCGACAATGATTTAAGGACATTCTTAAAAGGCGTCTCCAATTATGAAGTCTTCAATTACCAACACGCCGAAAACATTTTCAGCTCTCTTATTGGCAATAAGGTTTATGACACTTATGCAAGTATCAATATCGCATCAATACAAAAAGACAAGGCTGAACTCATAATATCGAATCAGAATTACAATGACCCTATCATGATTAACTATAAGAAAACTCCAGACAAAAAAACTATCAAAAAACAGGCTAAACCCGATTATTCAGAATCGTTCAACAGCATGACAGAGGCATTGAAAAAAAACGAACACAATCCGTTTATCTGGTATAATATGGGTAATCTTCATTTGCAGATGCAGGAGTTTCACAAAGCCATCGACGACTATAGTCAGGCTATAAGTTATGAAGAGACATTAGCTGAAGCCTACTACAACCGCGGATTGACATTATTATATCTCGGAGAGAAAGAGCTTGCGATAAGCGACTTAAGCAAGGCAGGAGAACTTGGAATCAAGGAGGCTTACGCCGTCATGAAAAGATTTTTTTAACAAATAAAATTATTAACATTATTTTATTATTTTTACAAGCAAATAATAATCACCATGAAAAAGAAAGTCTTAATAATTTTATTAGTTATCGTTGCTATTGGTCTCATAGCATTAATAATATGGAAGAAAACAACACCTAAGGAATACAAGCCAGAATATATAGAAGCTGAGGTTTTTGAAGACCAGGTTTATGACACAGAGTTATTCATAGGTTTATGGCAGTCGGGCAGCGTCTTTTACAGATATAATGAAGATGGCACAGGAGGCACATGGGACACAGCTGACGACGTTACAGAAGCTGAAGCAAGCAAATTCACTTGGGAAGTCAATAAGAACAGACTCTTACATATCCATCAAATGGAAATTGGCGGGGTCATTCCTAAAGCATATACAATAAGAAACATTGACCTCGCCAATCTTGAATACGTAGACGATTTCAATGTGAAATCTGTCTTCGCAAAAGTTGAATGATTATTTTATCTTGATAATCTTAGGCATTTTATCTTTAAACTGAGGCATCGCCATTCCTATTGAGGCATTGACGTATGTTGGATCGCATACATAATAAATCTTGCCTCCGTATGAGAATGTGTCGCCTTCTATATCTAAATTTTCTCCGAAGCAAACTGCTGTTGCCAAGTGACCTTCATATTGCAGGCCGACAACTCTTGCATTAGTGTAGTTGCTTACAATCCAAGCAAACAAGGCTGAACGGTCTTCACAATCGCTGTAAGGATAGGCGATAACTTCTTCTGGATAGAAATATTTCTCATAGCCAAACTGCTGCTCATCTGTCTTATAATCGAAAGCTGTCTGTACAAAATTCAATACTATATCAATAAATTGAACTGGAGTATATTCTTGTTTCAACTCATTAAGTTTAGCATTGAATATCTCTTGAGCCTCGATTGAGATTGGTGATGCGAAATATATTGGGAAGATTGTCATTGGCACATCATTGAGATAAGCTACATGAGAGCTATTGTAAGGCACTTCTATTGTTGAATTGATTTTAGAGAACTTCAATTCTCTTTTGACATCACATTTTCCCATATTCAATTGATGATGGAAGTCGAGTCCTATCTGATTCAAATCCTTATCCTGTTCGCAATAGTCGTAGGTGTAAATACTTTCATTGAAGTTGCCTCCTCCGTAGATAGAGTAATATTTCAACTGTTTATCAGCCTCATCTTTAAAACGGAAGAAAGAATAAGAATATACTTCCTTACTATTATCAAGCGCTGCGAGCAATGTAAGTTTGTTAGTATCCTTACCTCTTGCTGTCTTCACTTTAAATTTACCTTCATTACGCAGCATATAGAAATTAAACAAGACGCGATTATCGATATCAGTGAACATCTGTTCTGACAAAGAGCGCATGATGCAGAAATAGCCCCAGTCGTTAAGACCCATTTCTTTGACATAATTGTCAACCTGTTTCCACAACTCATTAGTAGCATTTCTCATCTTTGATATCTCTGAGAAATAATCTGCCACATCAGTTTCTCTGATGCCTTTATTCTTGAGACGTAATTTCTCATCAATGACGAAATCTAACTTTCTTCCATAAAAGTCTATGCTTATATTGCTACCGCTAGTCTCGTATTTTTTTACATAAGAAGCAAAATCATCTAGAGTGACAACATCTTTAATTCCGGAATCTGTCACCACTTTTCTCACCACGTAATTATCTGCGCGAGGTGTATAATTAACGACATCGCCAGCGTTGACATTAGCCACATCAGATATTTGAGGGAGAGTTTCGACATCGTTGAACTGTATGTCGTCTGATACTATCTCTGTCAATTCTGATTTGTCAGCCACTGGAGCTTCTTTAATTTTAGGATGCATCATTGAGAGTTCTTGTACTTTAAACTCTTCAAAAAGAGCCCATTCTTTTGCCACAAATTCTGCAAATTCAGCATTAGCTTTCTCTAAATAGTCCGAGTACTCTTTCTCTAATTTTGAAGCATCTTTCTTAGATTTTTCTTCAAAATCCGACTGTTGTTTTTTCATTGCATTCTTGTATTCTTGATAATCGTCAACCTGGGCCGACAATGAGAATACCGAGAACATGACAAAAATCAAAAGAGACATTTTTTTCATAATAATTATTTTTAGATAGTTACTTTATTCAATATACCTGTCAATGCTGCGATAGCAATTCCATAGTTAGTGATAGGCACATTCTGTGCCTTTGCTCTTCGTACACGCGACAGCACATGTCTTCGAGTGAACATACAAGCTCCGCAGTGTATTATTAAATCGTATGACGACAAATCCTCGGGGAAGTCGTTGCCTGACACTATTTCAATCTGCAGTTCCTCTCCGAATTTCTTTCTAAGCATACGAGGCAGCTTCACCCTGCCTATATCCTCATTTTGCGGCACATGAGAGCAGGCCTCAGCTATGAGTATCTTCGCGTTGTTAGAGAGTGACATCAAGACATCAGCTGCTTCACGGAATGTGTCGATGTCGCCTTTATGACGAGCCATCAGCACCGAGAACGAAGTCAGCCTTGTTTCTTTAGGAGTAAGAGGCTGTACCTGAGCGAATGCCTGTGAATCTGTAATTATCAATGAAGGAGGATTGTTGAGAGATGACAGTGTCTGAGGCAGCTTCTCTGGTGTGCAGCATAATGCCACAGCCTGTTTATCGAGGAGGTTACGCAACGTAACGACCTGTGGCTGTATCAGTCTGCCTTTTGGTGCCGATGCATCTTGAGGCATCACGAGCACGACAACATCGCCCTCTTTCACCAATGAATATGTTATGTCATCGAGATTGTCGTCGTTTTTGTATAGCGATGCCATTACTGAAAGCAGTGTATCTATACCTTTACCCGACAATGCCGAGATAGGATAAACTTCCTGATTTAACAATTGAGACCAAGAGTCGGATGTGTAGTTGTTTTCATCGCATTTTGTCAACACGAAAATCGTTGGTATGTCGGCGTTTTTGAAGAAGTCGCGCCATTCCATTTCGTAAGTGGCGTCATCGGGACTTCCTGTGACGAGTATTATCGCCATGTCGACCTGTTGCGAAGCGCGTCTAGTTCTTTCGTTACGCATCATACCGAGTTCGCCATTATCGTCAAAGCCGGCGGTGTCGCCTATGACGGCAGCACCAATACCAGGCAGTTCTATGTTTTTCCAGACGGTGTCGGTTGTAGTTCCAGCGACATCAGAGACGATAGAGACATCCTGTCCTGTAAGAGCATTTATCAATGTTGACTTACCGACATTACGTCTGCCGAATATTCCTATATGGTAGCGATTAGAGCGTTGCATTTTTTTCAGTATAAGAATTTCAGAATCTAAAGTCTCTTTCTCCGTTGTCGATAGCGTCAAGATATTTAGCTGCTGTAGCGCGAGCTTTTTCGTTAGGCACTGTCGAGAGGAGACGTTTTATCATTGCTTCGGCTTTGGTTTTAACCTCAGGGGAAGCGTAGTCGTTGATATATTCTTTCAATGTTATGAGTGCGTTAGGCAGGCAGCAGTTAGCTATCTGACCGTTTTTGAGAAGAGTCATGAATCTGTCGCCTGTTCTTCCTTCGCGGTAGCAAGCGGTGCAGAAGCTAGGGATATGGTCGAGGTCGAGTAGCCAACCTACCACTTGGTCGAGTGTTCTATTATCTGCAATGTCGAACTGAGCAGAGTTCTCGCTTTCTGGTTCTGGTTCGACGTATCCGCCTACGCTGGTGCGCGAGCCGCCGCTAATCTGTGAGATGCCTAATTCGAGGAGACGAGCGCGGCTCTTCTCGCTTTCACGGGTGGAGATAATCATGCCAGTATATGGAACAGCTATTCTTATTATCGCCACTATTCTGAAGAAGATGTCATCAGGCACTGCGTTCTTGAAATCTGATGTGTCGATGTCGTCGGCCATGCAGAGACGTGGCACACTGATGGTATGAGGACCTACGCCGTAGGTGGCTTCAAGATGTTCCGCATGCATGAGCAGACCGATGAAGTCGTAGCGATATGTCTCCAATCCGAAGAGAACGCCAATACCTACGTCATCGATACCACCTTGCATTGCACGGTCCATGGCTTCGGTATGATAAGCATAGTTGCTCTTAGGACCTGTTGGATGCAAAGCCTCATAGTTCTTCTTGTTATATGTCTCTTGGAAAAGAATATATGTGCCGATACCAGCGTCGCGCAACTTACTATAGTTCTCTACTGTAGTAGCGGCAATATTGACATTGACACGACGTATCGCGCCGTTCTTATGTTTGATGCTGTAAATCGTCTTGATACTTTCCAAGATATATTCGATAGGATTTTCGACAGGATGTTCTCCGGCTTCGAGGGCGAGACGTTTATGGCCCATATCCTGTAATGCTATAACTTCCTGGCGAATCTCTTCCTGTGACAATTTCTTACGACGAATGGTCTTATTCTTCAAATGATAAGGACAATAGACGCAACCGTTGACACAATAGTTAGATAGATAAAGAGGAGCAAACATCACTATTCTGTTTCCGTAGAAACGATGTTTTATCTCGCGTGCTATTTCATAAATCTCATTTATGATTTCCTTGTCGTCGCATTCGAGCAAGAGAGCTGCTTCACGGTGAGTGATGCCCTTACATTCGCGAGCTTTCTGTAAGATAGACTTAATAAGATTTTTGTTGTCACTATTATTTTTTGCATAATCCATCGTGTCGCGAATCTCTTCGTCGCTGATGAATTCTTCTGCTATTTTTGATTTAATGTCGTACATTGTTTTTGTTTTTTGTTTGTTCAATTTAAGTTATTATCAGTTATTTTTATAGTCTCCACGTCCATAGTTGATATGATAGCCTATGGCGTTGAGTCGTTGTTCAAGTTGTTCCATCTGTTGAGCCGATTCTGCTCCTGTGCTTTTCTTGTTATCGTATATTGAATATTTTTTACGTTGTTCAAGAGGTGAGACATTAGGCATCACCACATTGGCTCCAGCGAGTATGGCGCGTTCCATTCCGTTGTGACATAACGTAGCCAAAGCTGTCGTTGCAGGCAGCAGTGCCTTAGGAAAACGAAGTCGCAGCAACGACACCACGAGTACGGTCTGTTCCACGGTTCCAGGGGCACAGCTCGCAAAAGGTGTGTTGGTAGCAGGAAGGAATGGTCCCACTCCTATCATCTGCGGCTCTAGTTCTTCCAAGAATCTTATGTCTTCATAGAGATGTTCTACCGTCTGTCCAGGACTTCCTATCATCATGCCGCTGCCCGTCTGAAAGCCGAGTCTCTTAAGTGTGAAGAGACATTGGCGACGGTTTTCGGAACTCATATTGGAAGGATGCAGATATGCATAATGGTCGTCGTTGCGTGTCTCATGTCGTAACAAAAAACGGTCGGCACCGGCATCTTTGAAGGCCTTATAAGCCTCCGCGCTGCGCTCGCCCACCGATAATGTTATTGCCTTGTCGGGATATGTGGCTCTTATCGTCTTAACTACGTCGGCAACCCATTCGTCGTTTTGTTTTGGGTCCTCGCCTCCTTGCATGACGAAAGTGTTAAAGCCTAGTGCGGCACCGTCGTTGCAGCACTCCAATATCTCTTCTTTCGACAAACGATAACGTTGTGCTTCTTTGTTGCCACATCGTATTCCGCAGTAGTTGCAATTATTTTTACAATAGGAACTTATCTCCATCAAGGCTCTTACGAAAACGCCATTGCCATAATGCAATCGCGCTGTTTCAGCTGCTTTGTAATGTAAATAATCTCTCTCATCATCATCAAGAGAAACAAGCAAAATCATCCACTCTTCGCGGGTAAGCGTATCTCCCGAAGCAAGACGATCTATGATTTCGCGATGATGATAATTATCCTTTTTGTACATGTTACAAAAGTACAAAATAAAAATCAATCTGTATTAATTTTTAAAAAATTAATAAGACAAAAACATGTTAATTTAAAACGAATACCAATTCTTAAATTCGGTGACTTTTGCCTTGCTTACGATGATTTTTTCTTCGGTAGGTACAGTAAGATTTATCACTATCTTGTTTCCAAACCAAACAGAGACATCTTTGACGGCTTCGTGTGAAATTATAAACTGACGATTAGCTCTAAAAAAATTCTTAGGGTTGAGCTGACTCATCAACTCATCAAGATTCTGATTCATATAATAAATCTTGCCAGAATACGTCACAGCCTTGATAAGTTTTAAATCTATATATATCAAAGCTATGTCTTTAGCTGCTAAAGGCACCAGCTTATCACGTTCTGGAACCAAGAAATGTTCTCTGTAATTATTCATCATATTGGATTGCGAAAAGAACTTATTCACAACACTCATATAATCGACCGGAGCTTGTCCTTTAAGGTTTTTATATTTATTTAAAGCTCGATGCAAATCATCTTTGTTAATAGGTTTTAACAAATAATCTATGCTATTAACTTCAAATGCTTTAAGCGCATATTCGTCGTATGCCGTAGTAAAGACTATAGGACATTCCACATTTATCTTATCAAAGATTGAAAACGAAGAACCGTCGGCAAGATGAATGTCGACAAAAAGCAAATCAGGATGTTGGTTATTGGAAAGCCATTCAACGCTGTCTTCTACAGTCTGAAGCATCGTTATAACTTCAACAGTGCTATCCAACTGACTGATGACATTCTTCAACGACTCAGCGGCGATCTTCTCATCTTCAATTATTACAGCCTTCATAAGAATTATTTTTCGTTAGATTTTTTCAACTTAATTTCTACAGCAAATTCATCACGGTCCTCGTGGACTATAATATCAGTATTCCATTTCAACCTATAACGTTCAGAGAGGTTAGCCAATCCTATTCCGTTTCCGCTACTTTTATCTAACTTAGGCTGAATAGTATTGAGAACCACTATAGAATCTTCCATGGTGCTGTTAAAAACATAGATAGTCAAAGGTTGCTTATCGCTGATGACATTATGCTTGATGGCATTTTCAATAAGTACCTGAAGACTTAATGGGATAATCTGATACGACATCATGTATTCATCAATGTTAAAATCGAATTTAAGATTGTCGCCATAACGTATCTCCATCAATTTACAATATGAGTTGGCAAGGCGTATCTCTTCTTCAAGCGTCACCACCTCTTGATTCTGCAACGAATATCTTAACACCTTAGATAATTCCTGAACATAATCCATGGCTTTTTCTTTATCTATTTCAATCAACGACTGAAGTGTGTTAAGTGAGTTGAACAAGAAATGCGGATTAAGCTGGTTCTTGAGGACCTCATAACGTGTTATCATATTCTCTGCCACCAGAGTCTCATTTTCAACAGCCATCTTACGACTTTTATAATTAGAAATGATAAGCTGCCACGACAAGGTCACCACCATCGTTACGAAGAAATCGCGCATCATGCCGTTTCTATAATGATGAACTATCCTGTTAATAGGCACGTCTTTATCGGCATAGCCTAAGATGTATGGATGTAATGAGGTAAAAATCAAACTCAACAATATCGTGATTGATACAGAACCAATAATGATTAGAAAGAGTCTCGTTTTATTGTTTAGCAGCGAATCTTTTTGTATGTACATATTATACATATACAAAACGAAGGCGAGTAAGAAAGTGCTGACTATATTGAGGATAAAACCGTCAAAATGAAAGCGTGCCCGCCTATGTTCTACTATATCGCCAATCTGTTGGAATATTATCCCTTCTCCGAACTTAAAAGAGAGGAACATTGCTACATGTAACAGAATACTTATTGCAAGAGAGAGATAGACAACAAGTATCACACTTGGATAATCTTTTGTGTTTTCTTTTTTCATCATTCGTATCTTAAAGCGTTAATAGGATCTAAAGAAGCTGCTTTCTTTGCTGGATACCATCCGAAGAAGATACCTGTCGCGGCACATACCACGAAGGAAAGCACGACAGCAGAAGTACTTACGATAAACGGCATACCTTGTATCACCGACAGCAGATACGACATCAGCAAGCCTAGCACTATGCCGATGAGTCCGCCGATGAGACTTAATATCACACTTTCGCATAAGAACTGTAACAATATGCTGCTGTTATGAGCACCTATCGACATACGCAATCCTATTTCTTTGGTACGTTCTGTCACGGTGACATACATGATATTCATAATTCCAATACCGCCTACTATCAAGGATATCGCTGCTATGGCTGTCAACAAGGTCGTCATCATTCCGCTTATCGACGACATCATCTCGAGCATCTCAGCCTGAGTGCGCACCTCGAAGTCGTCGGCCGCACCATCTTGTATCTTATGTGATGCACGTAATATGGCTTCAATCTCCGCCACTGCATTTTCTGCCACGTCTTCCGATACTGCCGACGCCATTATCATGTGGACGAAATCTATTCCGAGTATCCTCTTCTGCACCGTGGTATATGGCATTATCAGAATATCATCTTGGTCGTCGCCCATCTGGTTCTCACCTTTTGGCTTTAAAGTTCCTATGACTTTCACCGGCATGTTACCTACACGTATCATCTTGCCTATAGGGTCGACATTCTCATCAAAAAGCTCCTCTACTATGGTGTGTCCTATCAAAGCCACCTTAGCATATTTCTTGACATCTTCTTCGGTGAAGTTAGAACCTGTGGCTAACTCAAACTTACGAATTTCCATCAAGTCGGTGTTGCCGCCCATGACACTTCCCTGCCAGTTGTAATTACCATTGATAATCTGCGCATTTGCGTTAAAGACAGGACTTACCGCCGAGATATATTTTGTGTTTTTTGCAAGAAGGTCAACATCTTTAACTTTAAGCGACTGCACATTATCGCGTCCTGTCGACACACCACGTTCACGCATCCTGGCTCTCTGAACCATGATGAGGTTGGTACCCATCTGCGAGACCTGGTTGTTGATACTTGCCTGCGAGCTCTCTCCTACTCCAACCATAGTGATGACAGAAGATATACCAATCACGATGCCTAACATGGTAAGGAATGCACGCATTTTGTTTCGCATCAGCGATTTATATGCTATTTTTATTAAGTTGAAAATATTCATGGTCAATTAGATATTATGAGTTAAGAATTAGGAAGCACTTCTGATTCTTTTAATTTCTTCATTTCTAACATAGCAGAAAGAGGTTCATTAGCCTTATCGCTTATGATATGTCCGTCGCGCAGCATGATGATACGAGAGGTGAAGGCCGAGATGTCGGGTTCGTGTGTCACGAAGGCTATGGTCTTGCCTTTCTCGTTAAGCTCTTGAAACAGACTCATTATCTCGTATGATGTCTTGGTATCGAGGTTACCGGTAGCTTCGTCGGCGAGTATTATGACGGGGTCGTTGACGATGGCACGTGCTATCGCCACACGCTGCTGCTGACCTCCTGACAGTTGGTTAGGAGTATGCGACATTCTGTCGGCGAGGCCAACCATCTCGAGGGCGTGTATTGCGCGCTCGCGTCGCTCGCGCGAAGAGAAGCTGTTGTTATATATCAAAGGCAGCTCCACATTCTCGAGCGCGGTAGTACGAGCCAAGAGGTTATACGACTGAAACACAAAACCAATCTTACGATTTCTGATGTCAGCCAAATCGTTTTTGCTGCGTTCGCGTACCGAGACGCCGTCGATGAGATACTCTCCCGAAGTCGGGGTGTCGAGGCAGCCCAAGATGTTGAGCAGCGTCGACTTGCCGCTACCGCTCGAACCCATGATACTCACGAACTCTCCTTGATTGACGGAGAAGCTGACACCTTTCAAAGCGTGCACCTGCTCCACTCCTACCTGAAAGACGCGTCTCAGATTTTCTATCTGTAATATTGCCTGACTCATAACATCTTATCTTTTAGGTGTGGTACGACCGTTGTTGTTAGGATTCGAGCCTCTACCAGCTCCTGGAGGTGGTCCCGGCATGAATGGGTTGCTTCCCATCTTCTGCATATTCTGTTGTTTCTCGACATAATCAGCCGACAATACCACTGAGTCGCCTTCCATAAGTCCTTGTTCTACTATTCTATAAACGCCGTCACTCATGCCAGTCTTGATTGGACGAGGCATCATCTTACCATCCACTTTAACCCATACCATCTCTGGTGCCTTATTGCCGAAGTCAGGAAATTCTCCACCAAATGGAGGCTGGCCTCCAAAGTCTGGTCTCGCTCCTTGCGGCATACCTTGAGGTGGCATTCCTCCTGGGAACGGTGGCATATCACCATCAAACTTTGGCATTCCTTTTCCTGGTTTTGGACCTTGTGGTCTTGCTGCTTTATAGTCTTGCTGACTTAAAAACTCTTCTGAAGGAATGAAACTCAAGGCTTCTGTTGGAATAGCCAAGCCTGTCTCTTCTTCTGTCACGATGGTGACGCTGGCTGTCATGCCAGGTAAAAGTTTCAAATCAGGGTTGAATGCTGTGATGATAACAGTATATGTCACAACATTATTTGTCGTTGTAGGCTGAAGTCTAATCTGTTGCACCTCACCATAAAAAATATCTTCTATATATGCATCGACGGAGAATGTGACTTTCTGTCCAACTTTAACCTGACCTATATCAGCTTCGTCCACGTCGGCTTCCACCTTCATCTGTGTAAGGTCGTGAGCTATGGTGAACAATGTTGGCGTGCTATAAGACGCTGCAACTGTCTGGCCCACTTCTACCTCACGAGAGAGGACGACACCGTCTATAGGAGAATATATCTCAGCATAACCGAGGTTGACCTTTGCTTTATCAAGGTTAGACTGCGCATTCTGCAGAGATGTCTCCGCCTTGACTAAAGAATTACTAGCCTCATCGTAGGCTATCCGTGTTGCAGCTTTCGCTTCATAAAGCTGCTTGGTTCTCTCATAACTTGTCTTGGTATATTCAAGTTCACTCTCTGCACTGCGGACACTCGCCTCAGCTTGACGAAGATTCTCCAACAAATTGGATTTATCCAACTCGGCAAGCAACTGTCCCTTCGATACTACAGAATTATAATCGACATAAATCTTGTCAATCTCACCAGAGACCTGAGTTCCTATCTCAACCTGTTCTAATGGCTGAATTGTACCAGTCGCTGTGACGGTGTTCTCAACAGTATAATCGGCAACGACATGAGTACGAATAACCAACTCCTTATCCGATTTCTTAAAAACTTTTAACAAAACAAAACCCAAAACTGCTAACACAATAACAGTGATGATTATTATTCTACCTTTTTTCATATCTTTTAAAATTTAATTTTCAATTTTAATAGACGCTTCAATGTTTGTTTATTTTTTTAGGAATTCATTGAAACGTCTCTACAAATCATTCCTAATTCCTAATTAATCATAATCCCATATAAATATCCAAAATCTTTCTTTGCAATATGAATGAATATTTATTCTGAATGAAGTTATTCAATGCATTGAGATAACTGTTTTGCTGTTGCAACAATTCAACGGCAGTTATGGAGCCATATTGAAACTGAACATTATAAGATTCGAACGATTTCAGATATGCGTCTTTTGTCTGTTTCGACACATTATATTTATTATATGTAGAAATCATATTCTTATATTCTTGAACTATGGTCTGACGTGTCGACAGCATTTTTTGTTCGTAGGAAAGTTCTGTCTGTTCCAATGCTATTTCACTTTGTTTCACACGTAATTTTGTCGAGCCTCTACTATAGATAGGCACACTCACCGACACGCCAATCTGTTCCGACAATCTGTCGCTGAACTGTTTTCCCAAGCCATTGAAATCAGAATGGCCAGTATTGACGCCAGCGTTCAGATTCACAGAAGGATAATAGTTAGCTCTTGCAATACGGAGCGACTGTTTTGCAATATCGATGTCATAGCTGCTTATCTTAAGTTCTGGAGAATAGGCAAGAGATTTATCAATAGCATCTTCAAGTGTAGGAAATACTGAGAGTTTCTCCATTATCGTTGTATCTGGGCTTACAATCTGAAGCTCTTTCATCGGGTCCATTGAGAGAAGGACTTTAAGATTCATGAGATTATTTTCTATCTCTATCTGGGTATCGACAATGTTATTTGTATCCGATGCATACTGAGCCACGAGGAGAAGATAATCGCTCTCTATTATTGAACCCACTTCATATTTACGTCTGCCTTGTTTCATAGCCTCACGGCTGCTGTTCAAGACCGACTTCTGATAATTCAAGAGTTCCTCATTGCCAAGTATAGTCAGAAACGACTGCATAATCTGAATACTCAAATTATCATCATAACGTGCAATCTCTAGCGACGATTGTTCCGTAGCAAGTTCTTCTTTCTTGATATTAGCATTAATCTGACCGCCTTGATAAATCGTCATACCAGCGTTAAGGCCGACATTACCGGAGATTGTCGAGCCATTATTATTATTGGAAAAGCTCTCGCTGAGAGATGCGCTTACCGATGGAAGTCGCTGTTCCTTCGACTGTTCGTAGGCAAGTTGCTGCGATTTATTTGACAATTCCATCGACTGACGATCGTAGCTGTTGGAGAATGCATATTGTAGACATTCTTCAAGGGTGAACTTCAGCGGCACGCTGTCTTGCGCTCTAAGAGCAAAAGACGACACAATAAAAACAAACAAAATTATCTTTTTCATAATTGTAAAATTCATGTTACAAATATAATGTTAAAAAGACAAGATTGTTTAATGTTTTCAATGAAACGACAAAAATGGAATTTGAAATGGAATTTTTATGTATGTAAAAAAGGACGCCGTAAACCTTTCTTTTATTGTCTCGTAGTCTTAAAAAAACTATCTTTGCAAAAAATTCAAATCATGAACATCAAAGAAATCTTAAAGAAATTTAACAACAGGTATATCATAGCTACATTGATATTTGCTGTCATCATCATTTTCGTCGATCAGTATAATATTTTCAGTCAGTTCAAGACTTTCAAAAAACTGAAGAAAGCACAAGATCAGGTTGAATATTACGAGAAAGAGATAAAAGAACAACAGGAAGTCCTCAACAACCTTCACCGCGACTCTGCCATGATGGAAAGAATTGCACGCGAGAAATACATGATGAAACGCGACAACGAAGTCATCTATATTATCGAAGCAAAAGAATGATGATTAAACTAAGAACTGAGAACTTTAGTCTTTTGTCTTTTATCTTTAGTCTTCCAAATAAGAAATCGGGAATCTATAGAACACCATCTCGTAACTTGTGGTATCAACTTCTCTTTCTTCCACATAGAGTCCTATTGTCTTGTCAGGGAGCACGCATAAAGACGAATAAGCCGAATAACGAGGAACCACTATCTTACCATCATTCCATGTTTTACCTTCGTCATTAGATATATAAATCGCCACATCACGGCGTGAGTTTCCAGAAGGAAGACTGTGTAACAAAGTATTCTCGTCATATCTTATCATATCGCCATTGCAAGCAGGTCCGTAGAGGTCGTCCCACACATAATGAGTCTCGTTCCATGTTTCACCACCGTCGTGAGAGATATTATACCATCTCTTGCCGTGGGTGCGTATGCTCATCAAGATGTCGCCGTTCTTAAGTTCAACTACTTTAGACTCATCGCCACCCACCGAAGCACGACCTGAGACGTTCCAAGTCTCGCCATTGTCATCAGAATAAACCACATAATTATTAATAGAATATGCGCTTGTCTCACGTATACAAGCCACGAACATGATTCTTCCTTTTGAGGTGAGGAGTCCATTTCCCGAAGCACAGAAACAAGCTCTCCATTTACTTCTGACACTGTCGTCACATTCGCTGCCGAAGATGAAATGAGTTATATCTTCCGGTTCAGTCCATGTCCTTCCGTTATCATAGCTCATCGATTTATATGTCCTGTTAGGATTAGTCGGCGACGACTGCCAGAAACCTTGACCACCCACGAACACCGCGATGAGGCCATTGTCGTCGTTGGTATGCGACACGGCGCAGTCGCCGAATCCTTCCATATAACCGAAGCCCTGCGCTATGGTATAAGGCTCGCTCCATGTCAAGCCGCCGTCGGTGCTGTAGTTACATAAGATGTCGATATCTTCAGGGAGGTCGGTCTCGTTTTCCTTTCTCTTATCTGTAAAGATTACAAGGCTGCCGTCTTTAGCAGTTATCAACGTAGGGATACGATAATACTTAGACGAATAATCACCAGGCTGATAGACGACGGTACGAGTGAAGCCGTCGAATTTTTCTTTCTTAGTACAAGAAGGCATGACTGCCAACAATATCAATAAAGGTAACAATAGTTTTCTCATAAAAAAACGTTTTTGGCAAAGTTAAGAAAAAAGGGATAATGGAAGTAGTTTTTCCCCTTTTTCAATTTTCTTAAAACTCCTTAATCTTATCTATTTCTCTTCTGTCTTTTTTCGTTGGACGTCCTGCGCCTCTGTCGCGGTATTCTACCTTATAAGCATGGATGAATTCTATTCTCTCGTATTCTTCCTTTGGCGTTTTGTCGATATAGACTTCCTCTACTTGTTTGGGAGAGACGCGGCTTTTAGGGATGCTCAGCACTTCCACCACCTTGTGCAATTGTCCGAGCTGCACCTGTATCTGCTCGCCAACCTTAACATCACGGGAGGGTTTTATCGACGAGTCATCGATTTTCACTTTACCACCCTTACACGCATCAGCAGCAAGAGTGCGCGTCTTAAAAAGGCGCGCACACCAAAGCCATTTATCTATTCTTAGTTCTTCCATATATTAATTAGAAATCAATTCCTAACTCCTAATTCCTAATTGAAATTATTTTTCTCTGAAGAATAATTGTATCGGGACACCGTTGAAGTTCCAGTTTTGACGAATCTTGTTTTCCAAGAAACGGCAATATGATTCTTTCACATCCTTTGGCAAGTTGCAGAAGAAGATAAACTGTGGAGTAGGACTCTTCAACTGTGTGATATATTTAATCTTGAGATAACGATTTCTTGATGCAACTTGTGGTGGTTGTGCAGCGATTATTTCCAACATAGTGTCGTTGAGCTCGCGTACTGAAATTCTGCGTTCGCGGTTTTCGTAAACCTGATGCATTGCTTCTAAAACGCGGAATGTTCTCTGACGGTTTATCGCTGATGTGAAGATAATTGGATAATCGGTGAAAGGAGCTGTCTTCTCTCTAATCATCTTCTCAAATTGGAGGTGTGTGTTAGAGTCTTTATCTATCAAGTCCCATTTGTTGACGATGACGACGAGACCTTTCTTGTTTCTCTCTATGAGACGTAAGATATTCATATCCTGAGCCTCGAAACCTTGTGTCGCATCGATGATGAGAGCTGCCACGTCACATTCTTCTATGGCGCGTATTGAACGCATGACAGAATAGAATTCTATATTTTCAGACACCTTGCTTTTCTTACGCAAACCTGCTGTATCGACGAGGACGAAGTCCATATTGAAAGCATTGAAACGAGTATTGTTGCTATCGCGTGTCGTTCCAGCGATGTCGGTAACGATATGTCTGTCGTGACCGAGGAAAGCGTTAATCATTGATGACTTACCCACATTAGGACGACCTACGAGTGCAAAACGTGGGAGTCCTTCATAATCTTCTGTGGTGTCGTTAGGAAGATGTTTAACAACCTCATCCAAGAGCTCGCCTGTACCTGTGCCTGTCATGGCTGAGAAAGCGAAGATGTCGCCGAGACCTAAGGTATAGAAATCAGCAACATTACTTTCCTTATTAGGTATGTCGGTCTTATTGACAGCGAGTAATACTTTTTTCTTTGAGCGACGCAATATCAAAGCTACATCTTCATCAAGTACGTGAAGACCTTCTTTACCGTCAACGACAAAGATGATGACATCAGCCTCATCGATGGCGAGTTCAACTTGTTTTCTAATTTCTTCTTCAAAAATGTCGTCAGAACCAACAACATAACCGCCAGTATCTATCACTGTAAATGATTTACCATTCCAGTCGCTATGACCATAATGACGGTCGCGAGTTACACCACTTGTCTCTTCCACAATGGCTTGACGTGTTTGGACCAAACGATTAAAAAAAGTCGATTTTCCTACGTTAGGCCTTCCTACTATTGCAACAATATTACTCATATCAATTAAATTTCTGTGATTTGCAAAAATACTAAAAATAATGCATAATTCACAATTCATAATTCACAATTGTTCATAGATTATGCATTATGAATTAAGAATTAGATTAAGCTTCGTAATTGAAGTTCTTCAATTCAGCTTCGTTGTCGCGCCAGTCTTTGCTGACTTTGACATTAAGATCGAGGAAGATTTTCTTTCCAGTAAATTCTTCTATATCGCCTCTCGACATTATGCCGAGTTTCTTTATGGCTGAACCAGCTTTACCTATTAAGATAGCTTTTTGAGAATCGCGCGACGCGTAAATGGTAGCTCTTATGTTAATCATCTTCGCGCTTTCTTCGTATGCGTCAACAACGACTTCCACTGAATAAGGTATCTCTTGCTTGTAGATAAGCAAAATCTTCTCTCTGATGATTTCAGAAATAAAGAAACGCATCGACCTGTCGGTAAGTTCGTCTTTTGGAAAATATGGAGGACATTCTGGAAGTTTCTCCAAGATACAATCAAAGATATGTTTTATGTTGGCATGATGAAGTGCCGATATTGGGAAAATCGTAGCTGCCGGAAGAGCGTTTTGCCAGAAGTTGACAGCATTTGTCACGCCATCCTGATCTGATAAATCTATTTTGTTTAACAAAACGAAGACAGGGATATCGGTTTTTTGGAGACGTTCTACTGTTTTTTCGTCTATTTTTTTATCTGTAATATCGACGACGTAGAGTATCAAATCAGCATCGATGAATGCTACATTTACGAACTGATTCATCACTTCATGCATCTTATAAGCGGGATTTTTGATGATTCCAGGCGTATCTGAGAACACAATTTGGAACTCTTCACCGTTCACAATGCCCAAAATTCGGTGTCTTGTAGTCTGTGCTTTCGATGTTACAATAGAAATTTTTTCGCCTACAAATTCGTTCATAAGCGTTGATTTTCCGACATTTGGCTTGCCAATAATATTTACATAACCTGCTTTGTGACTCATGTTTATTTTTTTTTAAACTTAGATTGTTCCTTTTACTATCTTTGAACGCAAAAATAATAAACATTTTGTGATGAAGAGATTTTTGTTGTTATCTTTTTTAATCATTACTATAACGTTACCATCATTAGCACAAATAAAAAATCAAAACGTTGCCAAGAATAAATTTTCCCAATGGTATATTGAGCCGGCTGTGCGTTACGGAACATATATTCCTTTCGTGGGATATCACAACTATCTCGCCGAGAGCCATCAATATAACTTCGACTTGCATGTCGGTTATCAGACGACAGGAAAGAAAGAATGGGAACAACGTTTCAACTTTCCATCATACGGTCTCTTTTTCCGCTACGAGCATAACACCATCGACAGTGCAAAATATGAGCATCGCGATGCCAATGGACTTCCCGTCACAGAATATGTCAATACCATAGGCGACTGCTATTCGGTAGGCGGTTTTATCAACGGAAACTTTTACAGAGGACGCAAATGGTCGTTTGACTACGACATTCTCGCAGGTCTTTCGTTCTGGCCAAAATATGGCAACGAGTTCATCGGCTCCTTAGTTAATGTTCATTTAGGACTTGATATCGGACCTACTTTCAGAATAAGTCGCAACATGGACTTGGGATTGCGTTTCTGGTTTGCACATTCTTCTAACGGAGCTATAATATTACCTAATAATGGTGTCAACGTGTATGGCTATCAGCTGAATTGTCGCTATAGTATCGACGGAAGAGAAGATTTTACCTATAGCGAATGGGAACCATTTAAGAAGAAGACATATATTTTCCTCAGCGAGGCACCAGGATTTTTACAGACTAATACAAAACGTAATGGGGAGATTTCTGGCGAATCTGGATATTATTTGGGCAATACTTTCAGAATAGGTGTCTCTCGTCATTTCCATCCAATGTTCAGATATGACGTAGGCTTGGACTTCTGCTATACCGGTGAGACAAAAGTGAAATATCTACAAGCCAAAGACGAATATGAAGCAGGTATCTTAAACGTTCCTTTATGCGAATATAGACCGATTAACTCAATGCATCTGGCAGCTTCAGCCATGTTTGAGGTTTTGTACAACAAAGTCGCTTTCTGCGTCGGATTGTCATATTACTTATATCATGGCATTTACAAAGGAACCGACGAGAAAAAGTCATGGGCTCTCTCTGGCACAACACCTTTTGAATCTAAATATCTACCAAGTGCATATTCCAACTATTACGAAAGACTTGGTTTTAAATATTATTTTGGAACAAAAAGCAATCAATTTGTAGGAGCTTTCATGAAGGTCCATGTAGGTTCTATCGACTATATTGAGTGGACTTACGGAATTAATTTAGATGTTTTTAAATAGTATAGAGTATAATAGGTTAAAGTTGTTATGGGCTGAATAAATTATAAATAGATTGATAATCTATCATTTAGCTTTGCAATTTATATTGTACTTTTTTTATTAAAAAAAACTTGACTTGTAAAGAAAATTGATTTATCTTTGCACTCGCAAACAAAAACAAAAAAATTTGTTTTTTTTGAATTCACGATGCGGGGTAGAGCAGTCTGGTAGCTCGTCGGGCTCATAACCCGGAGGTCGCAGGTTCAAATCCTGTCCCCGCTACTAAGAGACGGACGACATTGAGTCGCCCGTTTTTTTATATCTATACCTCTCCTCTTTTTTTAACAACCCCATAACAAACTTTCATCTCTTCATAATGTTTTTAAGCCAATACTTATAAAACAAACAAAACAACATTATGAAAGATTTAAATTTCAGACATGGAGACGCCAAAAGCGATGTCTTCGGAACTGATGCAATGGTAAACCCTTCTCCAGTGGACAGAATCCCAGAAGGACCAACAACACCACAAGTAGCTTATCAGATGGTTAAAGACGAGACATTCCCTCAGACACAGCCTCGACTCAACCTCGCCACCTTCGTCACCACCTATATGGATGAGTACGCCACCAAATTGATGAACGAAGCCATCAGCATCAACTATATCGACGAGACCGAATATCCTCGTGTTGCAGTGATGGGACAGAAATGCATCAACATACTTGCCAACTTATGGAACAGCCCTGAGACCAACAAATGGAAGACTGGTGCTCTCGGTATCGGTTCATCGGAAGCATGTATGCTCGGCGGCGTGGCAGCATGGATGCGCTGGCGCAAGAGAAGAATGGAACAAGGCAAACCTTACGACAAGCCTAACTTCGTAATATCTACGGGCTACCAAGTCGTTTGGGAGAAATTCGCCCAGCTCTGGCAGATAGAGATGCGTACCGTACCTCTCACAACAGAAAATCCTACCTTGGATCCTAAGAAAGCCATCGAGATGTGCGACGAGAACACCATCTGCATAGTTCCTATAGCAGGATGCACCTGGACCGGCATGAACGACGACTTCGAAGCCATCGACAAAGCCGTGACAGAATTCAACAAGAAGACAGGCAACCATCTATGCATACACGTCGACGCCGCCTCTGGAGGCTTCATACTTCCTTTCCTCAAACCTCACATCAAATGGGATTTCCGCTTGGACAACGTATTATCAATAAGTACTTCCGGTCATAAGTACGGACTCGTATATCCTGGCTTGGGTTGGGTAATATGGAAAGACAAGAAGTATCTTCCTTCAGAGATGGCGTTCAGCGTCAACTATCTCGGAGCCGACATCACTCAAGTAGGTCTTAACTTCTCACGTCCTGCGGCTCAAGTACTCGGTCAATATTATCAGTTTATCCGATTAGGATTCCAAGGCTACAAGGCAATACAACAGAATTCGATGGAAATCGCGGAATATCTTCACGGAGAAATCGGCAAGATGCCTCAATTCAAAAACTATAGCCCCGAATTGGTAAATCCATTGTTCATCTGGTCGTTGAACCCTAAATACGATAAAGTCGCCAACTGGACCTTGTACGACCTACAATACAAGTTACAACAAAACGGCTGGATGGTTCCAGCGTATACATTGCCGAAGGATTTAGAGCAATGTGTTGTTATGAGAATTGTATGCCGTCAAGGATTCAGCCGCGACATGGCAGATATGCTTCTCACCGACATCAGGATGGCAGTCGCCGACTTGGAAAAACTAAGCTATCCAACACAATCCAGAGTTGAAGTCAACAAGAACAACCACCCGAAACAAAGCTTCAACCACGGTGGAACAAAGAAGCACTAAGGCTAAAGTCTAATGACTAAAGGCTAAAGATAAAACCTCAGAATATCAAAAGTTTCTTTTGATATTCTGAGGTTTTATGTTAATAATTATTAAGAAAAAACTTCTTGACTTTTGCTTTATACCATCATATCTTTGCTATATAATTTTTATACCAATTTTTATGATAATAATCTGCCCTTATTATACACTCTCGCAAAGACGCAATGTGTCGCAAAGTGAAAAAGCAATAGCCTCTGCGCAACTCCGCGTCTCTGCGTGAAAAAGAACAAATATTTTACTCTCGCAAAGACGCAATGCGTCGCAAAGTGAAAAAGCAATAGTCTCTGCGCAACTCCGCGTCTCTGCGTGAAAAAGAACAAATATTTTACTCTCGCAATGGCGCAATGTGTCGCAAAGTAAAAAAGCAATAACCTCTGCGCAACTCCGCGTCTCTGCGTGAAAAAGAATAGATAAAATAAAACCATAATTTATGAAAACAAAAGACTTAACTTATGAGATTATAAATTGTGCCTACGAAGTGCATAATTTTTTAGGTCCTGGATTACTAGAGACAGTTTATCAAAGAGCATTAGTACATGAATTAAGATTAAGAGGATTTAATGTAATTTCCGAAATTCCTATTGATATTGAATATAAAGGAATTAACGTTGGTGATCATTTACGTTTAGACATTTTAGTTGATGAAGAGGTTGTTGTTGAACTCAAGTCTGTTGAAAATGTTTTACCCGTACACAAAAAGCAATTGTTAACATACCTGAAATTATTAGACTTACATGTCGGATTGTTGATTAATTTCAATGTTTCCATGCTAAGAGAAGGCATTACAAGAATCGTAAATAATTATGAGGATTAATATTTCTCAAAGAGACAACGTAATATTCAAAAAATCTCTGCGTCTCTACGAGAAATAGTTATTTATTTTTTCTTACATTTGCCACGTAAAAAAACTTTGAACTATTACTATTAATTAAATAAACTATACGCTATCAACTTTAAAACACTCCACTACTCTAAACTATTAACTATAAACTATACACTAAAAAAATGATAACCAAAGTATATAAATTCGGCGGCGCTTCAGTAAAAGACGCCAACGCTGTAAGAAACTTAAAAAACATTCTTGAAAAGGAAGATAGAAGTGATTTGATGCTCGTCATCTCCGCTATGGGGAAAACGACTAACGCCATAGAAAAGATTTTGGCAGAGTTCCGCAAATACAACGGACACCTCGAGATTAGCGCGCTCGGCGAGATAATAGAATATCACGAGAACATCATGAACGACCTTTTCGAAGGCAACAACGAACATCCAGTCTTCGAAGCCATGACCAACCTCTTCCTCGATTTGTATCTCTGTCTTAAAGAGACAGGCTTCGATTACGACTATCAATACGACAATACCGTCAGCTTCGGCGAGATGCTCTCCACCACATTGATTTCCGCATATCTCAACGAATGTGGAATAAAGAACGAACTCATTGATGCCCGTGAATATATCATCACCGACCACGGATTCAGAGCTGCCAATCCAGAATGGGACGACTGCCGACTCCGTATCGACAAACTCAACGATGAACACAATGGAACGATGTACATCACACAAGGATTCATAGCCAGCTCCACATCACCCAAAACCACGACAACATTAGGAAGAGAAGGCTCCGACTTCACCGCCGCCATCTTCGCCAACTGCCTAAACGCAAAAGAACTTACGATATGGAAAGACGTGGATGGACTACGCAACGCCGACCCAAAACGATTCCACGACACAAAGAAAATAGAACATCTCTCCTACTTCGAAGCGATAGAACTTGCTTTCTACGGAGCGTCTATCATACATCCTAACACTCTTAAGCCTCTACAAAACAAAGAGATTCCTTTGAAAGTACGCTCTTTCTTAAACACCGATTTAAAACCTTCTATCATAGATGGAACAAAAGATTATATAGAGTATGTACCTTCTTTCATTGTTAAAGAAAAACAGACATTGATGAGCATCACTCCTCGCGATTATTCTTTCATGAACGAACATAACCGCGCACTCATCTTCAACATAATGGATGAACTTAACATACACGCCAACATGACACAGATTTCCGCCCTCGTCCTCTCAATATGCTTCGATGAAAATGAAAAGAAACGCATCCAACTTACCGAGGCTCTTTCTCAAGCCTTTAAGGTAAAATACAACGACGGATTGCAACTTTTCACTATTCGACATTATCAGGACGGATTGGAAAAAGAATATATCAAAGACAAAAAAATATACGTCGAACAAAGAAGCAGAAGCACTTATCAGATAGTTTTTTAAAAGAACTGAGGTTTTCTTCATAAACTTTTTTTAGGAAGTCTTTCTTTTTTTCAGAAAAAATGCTATCTTTGTCGGACTAACTTTTAAAATTTAGAACTAATGAAGAAATTATTTTTAGTATTAGGATTAGCAGTAGTATTATTAGCAAGTTGCTGCAATAACAACAATCAAAAAGGCGCACAAAAATGTGAAGCTAAACAAGAACAAAAATGTGATGGTCACAACCACGAAGCATGCCAAGGCGATCATCAAAATTGCGAAAAGAAATGCGACGGTCAAAAGCCAGAGGCTTGCCAAGGCCACAATCATGAAGGATGTGAAAAGAAAGCTCAAGGATGTGAGAAAAAAGCTGAAGGATGTGAAAAGAAAGCAGAAGGTTGCGAAAAGAAGGCTGAAGGATGCCAAGGTCACAACCATCAACATCAAGGATGCAATCATCAACATTAATATTCTATAAATTAAGATAGCATAAAACAATTCATTAGGATTGCTGTTATACATAAAGAAGCGGATTAATCTGCTTCTTTATTTTTTTTACATATTTATTAATAATTTTATTAAATTTGCGTCTTTAAATAATGGATCCTGAAAAAGGATTACTTAATTTGCTAAAATACTAAATCATAAAATTATGGCAGAAAAGAAATTTATGACATGTGATGGTAATTGCGCTGCAGCTCACGTAGCTTATATGTTCAGTGAAGTTGCCGCTATTTATCCTATCACCCCATCATCACCGATGGCTGAATATATTGACGAATGGAGTGCTGCTGGCAGAAAGAACATCTTCGGAGAAAACGTTAAAGTTGTTGAAATGCAATCAGAAGCTGGCGCAGCTGGTGCCGTTCACGGTTCATTACAAGCTGGTGCTTTAACAACAACATATACAGCATCACAAGGTCTCTTGTTGATGATTCCTAACATGTACAAAATAGCTGGTGAATTACTTCCAGGCGTATTCCACGTCTCAGCACGTGCTTTGGCAGCTCAAGCATTATCAATCTTCGGCGACCACGCCGACGTTATGAGTGCTCGTCAAACAGGTTTCGCTCTTTTAGCTACAGGTTCAGTACAAGAAATCATGGACCTCGCACCAGTAGCTCACCTCGCAGCTATTGAAGGTCGCGTTCCTTTCATGCACTTCTTCGATGGTTTCCGTACATCACACGAAATCCAAAAAGTTGAAGCAGCAGACCAAAACGAGATAACAAAACTCATCAACTGGAAAGCTCTTAAAGAATATCGCGAACGTTCATTAAATCCTGAACATCCTGTTACACGCGGTACAGCTCAAAACCCAGACATATATTTCCAAACACGCGAATTACAAAACAAATACTACTATGCTCTTCCTGACATAGTAGCTAAATATATGAAAGAAATGAGCAAGATTACTGGCCGTAAATATGCTCCTTTCACATACTATGGCGCACCAGATGCTACAAATATCATCATCGCTATGGGTTCTATCACCGACGTCATCAAGACTGTCGTTGACAAACTTAACGCAGAAGGCAAGAAAGTCGGTTTGGTCAGTGTACACCTCTACCGTCCTTTCAGCGTAAAATATCTCTTGGATGTAGTTCCTGACACAGTAAAACGTATC
>JAZLEF010000038.1:0-35753 GCA_045615125.1 Bacteroidales bacterium | reverse complement strand
GCTATCGCTGACGGTCGTCTCTCAGCTCCTGTCGTTTTGGGTAGAGACCACCACGATGTATCAGGCACTGACTCTCCATTCCGCGAAACATCTAATATCTACGACGGTTCATCATTCACAGCTGACATGGCTATCCATAATGTTATCGGCGACGGTTTCAGAGGAGCTACATGGGTCAGTATCCACAATGGCGGCGGCGTAGGCTGGGGCGAAGTTATCAACGGCGGCTTCGGTATGGTATTGGACGGAAGCGACGACTCCGACAGAAGATTACGCAATATGTTACATTGGGACGTTAACAACGGTATCGCTCGTAGAAGCTGGGCTAGAAACGAACCTGCTATGTTCGCTATCAGACGCGCTATGGAAGTTGAGCCAAGACTTAAAGTCACAATGCCTAACTTCGCTGATGATTCTCTTATTAACGACACAATAAAATAAGCTATAAACTGTGAGCAGCGAGAATTTATAACTCGTTGCTCATAGCTTAAAATCTAGCACGATTATTGTGTTTTTAAGAACAGACAAAAACGGAAAAATTAAACGATTATTAACAAATAAATTACAAATCAAAGATGAAAAAATTTTTACTTTCTTTAGTACTTTTAGCAGTTGTAAATTTCGCATCTGCACAAGCAACTTTATTATTCGAACACGAAGGTGAAGTTGTTGAACCTAGCAAATTCACAGTTATCGGCAATGTTAACGACTTCATGGAAATGGCATTTGAAATGAATGTTACAAACGTTACAGACACAGACTTAAACATCGTTTGTGAAAGAGAAATCTTATCTTCAACAGGTGGTAGCAACTACTTCTGCTGGGGTGCTTGTTTAGGACCAAACATCGACAGCGGTAGCTACTTGACAAATCCAGGTGTTCCATCTATCTTCAGTGCACACTTCATGCCACTCAACGAAAACTGGGAATTACAACCAAACTTAGAACTCTCTATCAAATATCATTTCTATGATGAAAGAAACCCAGAAGACAAATACACTTTCGAAGTTTTCTTCAGATATGATGTTGATGCAGTTGAAGACTACAACAGCGTAGAAGTTTTCAGCAACGCATATCCTAACCCAGCAAGCAACGTTGTCAGCTTCGACTACAACATGCCATTCGATGCACAATCAGCATCAGTAGCTATCTACAACATGATGGGTCAAGAAGTCATCAGACAAGATGTTAACGTTGGCGGTTCAAGAATGAGCATCAACGTAAGCGACTTAACAGACGGTGTTTACTTCTATAGCTTAATCGTAAACAACCAAACAGTTAAAACAAACAAACTCGTTATTTCTAAATAAGACAACAAGACTACAAGTCTATAAGTCTATGAGACTATAAGACTATAAGAAGGGGCGCTGCATTGAATGTGGCGCTCTTTTTTTGAACCATTGACTGTTGACAGCCCTGAAAGGGCGAAACAAATATAGGATAAGGCAACGCCTTATTAGTTAGAAGTTGTAGAGACGCCACAGGAGTGACGTCTCTACGGATTTCTGGATTTTGACGGAATTCTGGATTTCTAAGGGTATGAGGATTTGAGAATTTTGTAGGGAGTGCATTGCGTCCAATATTTCGTGGATAAAAAAAGAGATGTATTATTTTTTTGCGTGTTTTTCACACAATATATTTGGTAGTTTGATATAAATCCCATATCTTTGTTGCGTAATTTTAACGCAAATAAATAATATGAACAGTACATTTAAAATCACCGCTTCAACAGTAATTACCAGCACAAAGCTCAAACTGCTTTGCAATCAATACCATTATGAAATTTGTCATGGACAAAAAAACAATCATTTACCAAAGATACGCATCAGATACGTTGAAAGTAAAGGAAAATTTGGCTTTGCTGAGTTTGGAGATTTCTTCTTTGTCAATGATGATTTATATGTCTGGAAACAAGGAAAAGAATATGCAGACATGCATAATACAGATGTAGTTGAATATCATTTTATCAAAAAATGCACTAGACCTGAATATGCTTGTCGTTTCCTGTATGCCGGAGCTGACACCAATTTTACAGACAGCAACGGAGAACACATTTTTGTAGGAGACGTTTTAGAGATTAAAAATGATTTTAACAAAACGCAATTAGCCCTAGGACATTTTCCATACTATGAAAACGACAAAATGACTTATTGTTTTGTTCTCGACAATCATTTCCTTTCCCTTCAGGAGTGCCTCAACAATAAAAATACGATAATCACTCGAATCGGAACAACTTACTTCCAACTGGACTGGAATTTTAGTACAGAAGACATGAACAATAAGGTTCGTAGTTTCAACGGATGGTATGATAGCAATAAAGAACATAACGACAAAGTATTAATGGCTAGATATACACCAAACTTCGACCAAGAATTATGGAAATATTATGGACTTGAAATTTTAGGAATCGAATATTAACCAATAATAACAAAACTATGGAAAGAAAAGATTATATTGCAACTATTCAAGAATTGCTAAAAGGCAGAAATGAAGAATTTGACCAAGCAGATGTCAAACGAATCCGACTTATCCGACATAAAGATTCTCGTAAGGAAAAAATTATCGGCGGGAAAAGTTATGAAAGTTCCCTATACGACATTTATTTGTATGAAAACGATGTGTTTATGGCTTATCAAAGTGAGCAAATTGTTAAAAAATTCAACAATGTGGATTACATCGTTTCATTCATTGGAGAAGAAAGTACATCATCAAGATTTATAGGTGTATATAAAAATAATGGTATCATCAAACAACTACCAGATTATAACGGAGAAGCGCATGCATTATTCGACATTAAAGAAGTATCTGGTTTTGAATTACTCAAAGAAAAAGTTATCATTGAGTGGAAAAATCCTATACAATGGTTACAGCATTATAATGATATGCCAGTAATTCGCATAGATAGAGGATTGATGGAAAACAACTTACCTGTATTTGTAAGATACGAAGATGTTATATTAGATTACATTCAATTACAAACAATTATTAAAAGCAATAATTCTGAATGGAAATTAAGACTAGAAAGCTGCAATTGTATCTACTTGATTCTTGACAAGAAAAACGGCAAGCAATATGTAGGTTCTACATATAATACTAGAGGAATTTGGGGCAGGTGGAGGGATTATGCAAAAAACGGTCATGGCGATGATGTGGCATTGAAGAAATGTATAGATTCCGACCCTAAATATGCCGAAAAGTATTTTCAATGGTCAATCTTGGAAACTCTACCTATAAAAATACTCGCAGAACAAGCCATTGAGAGGGAATCGCTTTACAAGCGAAAATTAGGAACGCGACTCAATGGCAATCATAATAGGAATTAAATACAATCATATAGAAAGAGAAGGAGCCTTAACATTTCGTGTTAATTTCGTGTTTATTCGTGGAAAAAGAAAAGGAGCGTTGCAATTTGCAGCGCTCCTTCTTATTGTCTTATAGTCTTGTTGACTTGTAGTCTTTATTTTGCAAAGCTAACAGCTCTAGTCTCTCTGATGACAGTGATTTTAATCTGACCTGGATAAGTCATTTCTGTCTGGATTTGTTTAGAGAGGTCGAATGAGATACGGTCTGCTTCTACGTCGCTTACTTTGTCGGCTGCCACTATGACGCGTAATTCACGACCAGCTTGGATAGCGTAAGTCTTGACGACGCCAGGGAATGACATTGCCATCTCTTCGAGTTTATTAAGGCGTTGGATGTAAGCCTCTACTACTTCACGGCGTGCGCCTGGGCGAGCACCTGAGATAGCGTCACACACTTGAACGATAGGAGCTATAAGAGTTTCCATTTCTATTTCATCATGGTGAGCACCGATAGCGTTACATACGTCAGGTTTTTCTTTATATTTCTCAGCTGTCTTCATACCTAATATTGCGTGTGGCAATTCTTCGTCGTTTTCAGCCACCTTACCGATGTCGTGGAGGAGACCAGCGCGTTTAGCAGTTTTTGGATTGAGACCGAGTTCAGCAGCCATTGAAGAGCTGAGTTTAGCAACTTCGATAGAGTGCTGCAACAAGTTTTGTCCGTATGATGAACGATATTTCATACGACCTATCATTCTGATGAGTTCAGGGCTGAGGTTATGGATACCGAGGTCGATGACTGTACGTTTACCTGTTTCGATAATTTCTTGTTCTACTTGTTTTTCCACTTTCTTAACAACTTCTTCGATACGAGCTGGGTGGATACGGCCGTCTGTGACGAGTTTTTGTAAAGAAAGGCGAGCTATTTCGCGGCGGATTGGGTCGAAGCCTGAGAGTAAGATTGCGTCAGGGCTATCGTCGATGATGATTTCAACACCTGTGAGTGATTCCAATGCGCGGATGTTTCTACCTTCACGACCGATGATACGACCTTTAATTTCATCGTTTTCAATATTGAATACTGATACTGTATTTTCTATTGCGTGTTCAGCTGCTGTACGTTGAATTGTCTCGAGGACGATCTTCTTAGCTTCTTGGTTTGCCGACATCTTAGCTTCTTCAACTATTTCTCTTGAGATGACCATAGCTTCTGATACAGCTTCGTCTTTCATCATTTCTTTAAGCTGTTCTTTAGCTTCTAATGCTGAGAGGCCAGAAATTGTTTCGAGGAGTTTCTTTTGTTCGTCTTGGATTTTATCCAATTCAGCTTGACGTTTATTAATGTTTTCTTGTTGAGCGTTGATGCTTTGTTGTTGGCTCTTTACGTCGTTAGCTTTTTTACGGATTTCTTCGTCGCGTTGGTTAGCTTGTTGTTGCTGTTGTTGGATACGAGACTCTAATTTTTGGATTTCGCGTTTGCGTTCATTTGTTTCCTTCTCATATTCGGCTTTCATCTGTAAGAATTTCTCTTTAGCCTGAAGGATTTTGTCTTTTTTAATTACTTCTGCTTTTTCTTTAGCTTCTTCTAAAAGTTCATTGCTTTTTTTTGTAAGTGCGTTACGCATCACTGTTGACGACAATAAAACACCGATACCACCACCTACTACGAGAGCAGTAACACCTAAGAGTAGGTATGCTGCTGTGTGACTTAATGTTAGTAAAATCATTTTTTTAATTCGATTAGACTCGAAAACGGAAAGAGAAAAGAATCTGTCTGTCCCGGGATAGTAAACCCGAAAAGTCACGTTTATGGCTGCCACGATACGCAAACGTCCACTGGCGTTATAGCACCTTTACAGGTTGAGGCCTGTTTTTGTACCCATGAGCAAACCGGAAATTATGGTAAATTAATTGTTAGGTTTACATCAAGCGACGGACAGACAGATATATCTTTCAAAGAACATCATTTAGAATCTATGTTTTCACTTAACAAAACACTGATTTCATCGAGTTTCTGTTCCAAATATTGATCTTTATATGCGGCATCCGATTCATATTTCACGTTGAGAGTTGCCAGCTGCAAACACACCATAGACAATAAATCCTGATAATCTCTATAATCGTATGTCTGCTTATATGACTTAACTCTGTCATTAAGAACCGTTACTGCCTTCATCACTTTTTCTTCATCAGCTTTATTTATAGTCAGACGATAATTACGTTCCGCAATGATAACATTAATCTTTATTTCATTTTCGTTCATTTTCGTCCGATTTTATATATATTACTGCTCAGCATTCAACATTGCAACACACTTATCGATTTCCTTAACAAGTGCTTTTATTAACTGCCTACTTTCTCCTACCTCTTTATCGTTGTCGAGTACGTTAACAATAACTAATTTATTTATTTTATCCTTCAATTCTGAATTCTCCGTCATGAGCATCTCAACTTCTAGCTGCAATTCCTCATTTCGTTGAATTAATTTACTATTCTCTTCTTCGAGCTGATTCTTTAGCGCAATGAGCTTTCTTACCTTTAACTCTATTTCCGAAAGTGTTACACTTAAATCTGCCATTTCAAATAGTATTCATCAGAATTTGCTACAAAGATAAGTAAAAAAAACATTTTAACGAACACTTTTTTTATCATTATATAAAAAACTTTTTCATCAACAAAAAATATTTTCCCACTTTATCTTTTCACCTTATAAACCGCTGCTGTACGGCTTACATTATATACTTTCATAAACACTTGATTGTCCCTTTGTTCAGATGGGAATATTGTGGTCTTGTCTATATTCTCATAGCCTCCGAAAATTTCGTCGTCAGTGCTAAAGACTATCTCATAGTCGCCAGTGTTTTTAACATTTATCTCGTAATCGCTGACAGATTTAGTTCCCCAGTTAAAGACAAACATCAGATTATTTCTCTCAAAAACTATTGTTTTGTTTTCTTCATCTGCATTCATGAGCCATGCAGGATCGGAGTTCATTATGTCATTTTCCTTAACGAATTTTAACATCTCTCTATCGAAGTCGCTCATGAAATGGAATTTCAGATTATCGTCATCTACCAGCGACCACTGACGACGCGCGTGTTTGTAGCTCCATTCGTTTTCCTGACGAGGGAAGTCTATCCACTCGGGATGTCCGAACTCGTTTCCCATGAAGTTGAGCCATGCGTTGCCACCCAGACATATAGTAAAAAGACGTATCATCTTATGAAGTGCGATACCTCTGTCGACAATGATACTCTGTGTCATTTTCGACATGGCGTAATACATTTCCTTATCCATCAGACGAAACGCCAATGTCTTGTCGCCTACCAAAGCCTGATCGTGCGACTCGGCGTATGCTATAGTCTTCACGTCATAAAGCCTGTTTGTCATGGTATGGAAAAACTCATGCATGTTCCAGTCTTCCTCTTTTTGGTCTTTCAGCACCTTAATCCAAAAATCTGGCAGTCCCATGCCGAGACGATAGTCGAAGCCCATGCCGCCGTCATCTATAGGTGCGCATACACCAGGCATACCGCTGACGTCTTCAGCTATAGTTACATAATCCTTGTTAAGCTGATGTATCAAAGCGTTAGCAAGCTGCAGATATGTCACAGCATCATTATTAATATTATCTCCGAAATAATCAGATTGTTTTTCGAAATGAGTGTCAATGCCATGATTTTTATACAACATCGATGTCACGCCGTCGAAGCGGAAACCGTCGAAGTGAAATTCCTCAAGCCAGAAACGTATATTGGAAAGCAGCATTCGTAGAGTCTCTATCTTGCCATAATTAAACAATTTAGAATCCCATTGCGGATGATGGCCCTCGAAGCCGCCTACGAGATACTGTGTCTCTGTGCCATCGAAGAGATTGATACCCTCGTTGGTATTTTTCACCGTATGAGAATGTACCAAATCCATAATGACCATTATCCCCATCTCGTGAGCTTTGTCCACCAAATCCTTCAGTTCTTCAGGAGTGCCAAAGCGAGAGCTTGCCGCGAAGAAGTTAGACACATGATAACCGAACGAACCATAATAAGGATGCTCAGCCACCGCCATCAGCTGAATGGCATTATATCCCAATTCTTTTATACGTGGCAGAACATTATCGGCAAACTCCTTATACGATCCGACGCCTTCTTTCTCCTGAGCCATTCCGACATGAGACTCATATATAAATAATGGATGTTGGATATTGGATGTTGGATAATGGACCTCTTTCGCACTTCGTTTTACGTTTTCCATCATCCATAACTGTCCTGCGAAATCTTTGTTATCTTCATTCTGAACGACTCTCTTGATATAAACGGGGATACGTTCTTGTTCGCCGATGCTCGACTGCACCAGCACTTTCAGCAGGCTGCCGTGAATGAGTCTATCCTTATATTGTGAATCAGGGAGGAAGATAGTCCACACTCCGTCGTCTTCTCTTTCGAGAGGGTTGGCATATCTATCCCATCCGTTGAAGTCGCCGAAGAGAGAGAGGTAATGAGCGGCAGGAGCCCACTCACGGTACCACCAGCCTCGGCGCAGATGGTCGTATGTGAAACCGAAGAACTCATGCGCCGAGGCGAAGGACTTCAGGCTTCCATAGTTATTCTCTATATATTTCAGCTTTGACTCGTAACGCTGATAACGAGCATCCACCTCATCGGAGACAGGTTCCAACCACGAATCGTTTTCTACAATTTTCATCATAACTTTAAGATTTTAATATCGGCAGGCTTGAGATGTAACTCTATACCTTTTGTACCGACATCGTTAATATTATAATGTATCTCCTCCCCTGTCATGACATCAACAGCCTTTCCGCAGTCCATAGGCTGTAGCATCATATATTCCAAGGCGTCGTCTGATATTTTCACCTGACAGTGGCGGCTCTCGCTGAGATTGAAGTTAACGACTACCAACAGTCGCTCTTCCTCGTGATAGCGGAGGAAGGCGTATACATACTGAGGGTCGAAGTTGGAATACCAAGGGTTGACCCACATCAAGTCGTAGAACGCGCCTTTGCTGATAGCCTCGCTGTTGAGTCGGAAGTTAAGCAGCCACGAATAGAAAGAGAACAGTCTCTTTTGCTCATCGGTGAATCCTCTTCCATCGAACTCACCGTCCGACATCCAGTTCTGATGTTGAGGCATATTGACATAATCGAAAATCGATGTCCTGCCGTCGTCGCCGCTGAAGCCAGGAGCTCCCTTTGCATCTTCGCCGCTCTCCTGTCCGTTGTAAATCATGAAAGGACCGCGGTTCATGAGAGCTGCCATCGCGACAGCTGGCAAAGCCTTGAAGGCATCACCGACAAAATGCTCCGACGCCAGACGTAACTCGTCATGATTCTCCATGAAACGCAGCATCACATCGCCAAGACCTTGCAAGCTGTTCCATACATTGGTAATGGAGTCGGCACGCTGTCCGTAACGGTATATATTTTCTAATGTATTATAAAGCCCGACTTTGTCATAAAGATAATCGAAGCCGGCATAGATATATTCTTTATACAGATGAGGCTGATAAATCTCAGCTATCATAATAGGTTCGTAGTTCTCACGCAACATATCTATCGACCAACGCCAGAACTCCACAGGCACCATCTCCGCCATATCGACACGGAAGCCATCGACGCCCTTGCCACACCAATATTGCAAAATATCCAACATCTTATACCATGTGTTAGGAATAGGTTCGAAACAACGGCGACCATTCTGATAATCGACACCATAGTTCAACTTAACAGCGTCGTACCAATCATTGACAGATGGCGTCGGAGAAAAGACATCGTTACCTGATGCCTTGGCAGGGTATTCTTGATATTGAGATGCTGATGTATTGGGATTTTGTTTTGGAATAATAAGTTCCTGGTCGGGACAGTAATAGAAGTTGTTGTCTTTAGAAAAACTTACATTTTTATTATCATATTCACCAAACTCTTCTACATCGTAAGGCTTGCACAACGACTTATATTCACGAGCGAGATGATTCGGAATGAAATCCATTATCACCTTCAGGCCTTTTTCGTGAATACGAGCCACCGTCTCTTCAAACTCAGCCATCCTGTTTTCAGGATTGACAGCGAGGTCGGGATCAATATCGTAATAATCCATAACAGAATAAGGAGAGCCTGCTTTACCTTTTGTAATAAGCGGGTTGGTAGATTTGATACCTATCTCTTGATATGAAGTCATGCTGGAGTGACGTATCACGCCTGTCAGCCAGATATGAGTAATACCTAAAGCCTTAAGAGCATCAAGAGCTTTGCTGTTAATATCGGCGAAGGTTCCGCATCCGTTCTGCGTCTTATCACCGTCGAATATAATTTCCTTGTTCTTATTTCCGAATGTCCTTACAAAAAGCTGGTATATATTCATATTTAAAGTCTTAAAGTCATATAGTTGCAGAGTCACTAAACAAACTCTCTATCATCTCGCAAAGATAACAATTTGTCTATTTTTTTCAAACGTTTTTTTTATATTTGCACAGCAAAAAAAATAAAACTACAATCATGAGAAAATCATTATTATTCGCTTTATTCATTTTATTTACAACTTATAATTTATTCAGTCAAAATGCAGGCGTCATCTTCCAAGAAACCTTCGACTCCGAAAATTTACCTGCTGGATGGTCTATCGTTGACGATGGCGCATCCAACTGGATGATTGCGAGAAGCGACATCGCCGGCGGCATCCCTAATGAGCTTCAGTTTGGCTGGACACCACCTTTCGAAGGTGTGACGAGAGCCATCTACTCATCCGTCAACTTCTCCGGAATAACATCAGCGACATTATCATTAAAACATAACGTGGATGTATATGAAGATTCAGCTGAAGCCGGCGGCACCATCGGCATCGCCACCTCGAGCGATAATGGCAGCACATGGAACACCGCATGGAGCAAGCATTACGACACCGACGGAACATACGAGGTTTTCGAATTGTTCAACAGCCCCGACCTCGGTAAAGATAACGTCAAATTATGCTTATTCTTCGAAGGTAACTCCTACAACATCAACTTCTGGTTCTTCGATGACATTTATATCAACAGCCAAAACCAAATCGACCTCAGCCTCACCAATATCAATAATGAAGATTACGTGCTTTTTGGCGACAACGCCATCAGCTTCTGCGTACAGAACATGGGTGAGACTAACATAGAATCATTCGAAGCATCTTATACCTTAAACGGCGAGACTGTCACCGAGTCATTTACCACCGACTTAGCTCCAATGGAAAGCGAGGACTTCTCTTTCGAGACAGAACAATATCTGCAATTAGGAAACTATGAGCTTAATATTGAGTTAATATCAGCCAACGGCAACAGCGATGAAAACGACAGCAACAACAGCTTAAGCAAAAACATCATGGCATCGGCAGGCCTCAGCCAGAAAATACCTATGATAGAACATTTCTCCAGCTCTACTTGCGGTCCATGCGTGGAGGTGAACAGCATAATGCATGAACTCACTGATGCCAATGCAGGAAAATTCACTTACGTCAAATATGCCATGGACTGGCCTGCTATGGGCGACCCTTACTACAACGGCGATGGCGCAATAAAAAAAGCCTTCTATAGTGTATCGGCTGTGCCTACAATATTCTTCGACGGAACAACAACCATCAACGGCATCATAACACAAGAAGACATCGACAGCAAGATAAGCCAGCCAAGTATCGCTAACATAAGAGGCTCTTTCAACATCGACGGCAACACCATCAAGGTCATCGCTGACTTCATGTCATATATCGACATGGATGATGTTAGCGCATTCATCTCAATAAACGAGAAGACAACAACAGGTAATACTGGAAGCAACGGTGAGACAGAGTTTCATCATATCATGATGAAGATGTTAGACGACGCCGATGGCAACGAACTCGACATCAAGGCTTACGAATACCAACGTTTTGAATTTACTTACGATATGTCGCAGACTGACGTAGAAGACATGAACGTCCTTGAAGTAGCCTTGTGGATTCAGGATAAAGAAAGCAAGAATATCGTCAACACCCGTTTCGCCTACGAATACTGCGAACACGTATATCCAGCACGTGACATTAAATTAGAATCAAGCAACAACAAACTCATCGTCTCTTGGGAAGCTCCTCAGGAAGGAGAACCTTCTGGCTACGACATTTACATCAACGACTTATTGACAGCAGAGAACATAAATGAATTGTCGCACAGCATCGACATAACAGAATCTGCAATGATGTCTGTTGAAGTAGTTGCCAAATACGGAGGCATGGAATCAGTTGGTATTATAGACATGATAGACTTCGTTGTTGGCATAGAAGAGAATGTAACAGAAAATATAAAAGTATATCCTAATCCAGCGAAAGACTTTGTCAAGCTCACCGCTCAAGGCTCAACACTCAAAGCAATAAAAGTTTACAACTGCTTAGGAATGATATTTGAAGAAATCAATGTCAATGCCAATGAGATAGTTATTGACATCACAGACTACAATTCAGGAATTTATTTCTTAAATATTGAAACAGAAAACGGGAACCATATTCAAAAAGTCATCAAGAAATAAGAACTTTTTGAGGAATTAAGGTAATGTTGCCAAGCATTTTTGGCAACATTACTTATCATTTAAGACTCAGAATAAAAGCATATTCCAATGCTATCTCTTTTATTCCTTCGAAGCGTCCTGATGCGCCGCCATGGCCGAAGTCCATATTGGTCTTAAGATACAATGGATTGTCGTCAGTCTTCATCTCGCGTAGTTTTGCCACCCATTTGGCTGGCTCCCAATATTGCACCTGACTGTCGTGTAATCCTGTTGTCACCAGCATAGCAGGATATTCTTTTCTCTCCACGTTATCGTATGGTGAATACGACATCATATAGTCGTAATATTCTTTCTCGTTAGGGTTACCCCATTCGTCGTATTCTCCCGTAGTCAAAGGAATGGTATCATCGAGCATAGTCGTCACCACATCTACGAAAGGCACCTGAGCCACTATTCCTCTCCACATCTCTGGAGCCATGTTAGCCACAGCACCTACGAGGAGTCCGCCGGCACTACCGCCCATAGCGAACATCTTATCGTTATTGGTGAATCCTTCGTTGACGAGATATTTTCCACAATATATGAAATCGAGGAAGGTGTTTTTCTTTTTCAGCAATTTACCGTCTTCATACCACTGACGGCCCATCTCCTCGCCTCCTCTGATATGGGCGACAGCCCACACGAAGCCTCTGTCAAGGAGCGACAGACGGGCTGTCGAGAAGTAGGCGTCCATGCTGCTGCCATACGAGCCATAGCCGTAAAGCACCAAAGGATTACCTCCGTCTTTCTTCAAGCCTTTTTTATATACAAGTGAGATTGGCACCATGACGCCGTCGTGCGATGGTGCATAATGACGCTCCGTGACGTAATCGTCAGGTTCATAGCCTCCGATAATCTCCTGACGTTTCAGCAGCACAGCCTCACGTTTTATCATGTCATACTCATATAAAGAAGCTGGCGTCGTCATGGAGTTGTATCCATATCTCAAAAGATGAGAGTCGAAGTCGGGGTTGGCTGAGGAATATGCGGTGTAGGTAGGCTCGCCGAAGTCTATGTAATAATCCGTCGTGCCGTCCCATGTCATGACTCTTATCTTGACAAGACCTTCCTTACGTTCTTCTATGACAAGAAAATCAGAGAAGATGTCGAAGTCTTCTATCAGGACATCGTCGCGGTGTGCGAGCAGCTCCACCCAGTTTTCTTTCTCTGTCATATCGACAGATGTCTTCATAATCTTGAAGTTCTTGGCTCCGCCATCATTGGTGAGAATATAAAAATCATCTCCATAATGACCTATTCCATAAAGATGGTCATGCTCTCTTTTTTGGAATATCTTAAACTCATCGTAAGGTCTGTCAGCGTTGACATAACGCACTTCCGACGACATAGTACTGTCAGATATTATCATAATATAACGTCGCGACTTGGTCTTGGACACATAACAGCTGAAGGCTGTGTCTTCTTCAAGATAAACGAGCTCGTCGTTGTCAGGATTATCGTTGAGTTTGTGACGCATCACCATACAAGAGCGCAAGGTCTCATCTTTCTTGTTATAGAAAAGTGTCGCATTATCGTTAGCCCACACCATATTACCTGTGGTGTTCTCTATGTCTTCAGCGAACATCTTTCCTGTCTCTATCTCTTTGATAAAAATATGATATTGACGTCGGCTCACCATATCGACGCTGTAAGCTATGAGTCTGTTATCTGGACTAATGCTATAGGCACCTATATCGAAATAATGATGACCTTCTGCCATTTTGTTACCGTCGAGGAGAATCTGTTCAGGGTTTTCCATGCTATCTTTACGGCGGCAATAGACAGGATACTCCTGACCTTCTTCGTAGCGTGAATAGTAATAATAGCCGTTTCTTTTTATAGGATAAGAGACGTCATCTTGTTTGATGCGACCCACTATCTCATCATAAATCTGGCTTTGCAGCTCTTCAGTATCTTGCATCATAGTCTCCTGATAGACATTCTCCTGTTGGAGATATTCGATCACTTCAGGGTTCTCGCGTTCATTAAGCCAGTAGTAGTTATCAACGCGAATCTCCCCGTGAGCAGTCAGTTCACGAGGAGATTTCTTTGCTATAGGTTTATTCATAATTATTAGAATGTCAATGTTAAGCCGATGCTAGGCATCAATGGTAATTGGTATATTATTCCAGCTGTCATGACGTCGATGTAGAAGATATTATTTCTATCATATACGTTAGTGACGCTGAAGTCAGCTTCGAGCAATACCGATTCAGAGAAGTAGAACTTACGTTTGACGTCGAAGTCGAGTCTATGATATGTTGGCAGCTGACCTGTGTTAAGTTCGTCATAAATGATACCTGCGTTACCGCTTTCTGTATAAGGGTCGAAGTAGATATTATCGAAAGGAAGCTCTTCATAGAAACCGCTTATCTTGGTGAATGGGAATCCTGTACCGAAGTTCCAACGTGCGCTGAGTTCCCATTGACTCTTAGATCCTGCTGTATAAGTTGCGATGATATTGACGTTATGACGACGGTCGTAGTGAGTACGATATGTCACCAACTCACCATCGGCATTTTCATAGTCTTTAGTGACGTATGCCAAAGAATATGCACCCCAGAGGTACCATCTCTTATCCTCATATTTCACAGAAAAATCAACGCCGTAAGCGTCACCGGTCTCAATCATGAAGTCTTTCTTCTCTATCTGTGGAGTACCAGGAGGCGCGTTGTTTTCGCTATATATCTGATTTCTGTTCATACTTGTAAGCTGACGGAAATCTTTATAATAACCTTCCACATTAAGTGTTATGTTATTATATACATCAAACTCAGTACCGAGGATATAATGTGCTGCTTTCTGTAGTTTTGTTGTCACTTTCTCACCATTAAAATATGTAGGGAGGTTAGACTGACCTGACAAGAATCCATAGAAGAGGTTGACGACATCGCGGTCGCTGTTGGCAGCAATGAGATTCTGAGAATACAATCCGCCGGCAGCCTTGATACGGAACCATTCTGTCACGTTGTATTTGATAGCGAGACGAGGTTCTGGCGACACCTCAGAGAGAGAAGCGTATGCCTGAACTCTAAGACTTGGTTCAAAAATAAGATTGTTGAATTGAGCCTTATATTTGAGATAAGCACCCAGTTCTGTAGTATTTTCCACCTGATTTATTCTGATACCATTTGCCTTGATATAATCGAACACTGTCTTAAAGCCTAACAGTTCAATACCATATTTCAAGGTATTCTTTCCGAGGAAGTAAGTGAAGGCGAAACCAGCATTGAAACCATTGATAGAACTAAGTCTGTCTGGATTATTCAATTCTTTAAGAGCTGCCTCATAATTGGAAAAGGCCATATTACCTTCGATAAGTACAGGCGACTTACCAGGGATGACGACGAAGTTGGCACCTGCGCCGTATGATTCCCAACCGAATGTAGATATTGACTTATAGTTATTGACGTCATCCACGAAGTTAAATCCGAAGAAATTGATTTTACTTCCATTAGTTGAGTTGAGAGAGACCTTTCCGTAGATGTCTCTAAAGTTATATGGCAAGACCTCACCATCGAGTATTCCGCCATACAACATCTGGCTTGTCTTCTCGAGGTAAGAGTTTTTCGCTGACAATATGAAAGAAGCTGTCATATCATCATGGCTCTTGGCTTTCTTTATCGGGCCTTCCAATGTCAGTTTAGAACCGAATGTGCTAGCACCTACCTTACCTGATATACGTTTTTTGTTACCGTCGCGTGTAGTGATATCCATCACCGATGAGATACGGCCGCCATATTCTGCGCCGAAACCTCCAGTATAAATCTCGGCATTTCTGATGATGTCGGTGTCAAATACTGAGAAAAGGCCTATGGAGTGGAATGGATTGTAAACGACCATACCATCGAGGAGCACTTTATTTTGGATAGGAGAACCACCTCTGATGTAAAGCTGTCCGCCTTGGTCACCAGTGAATACTACACCCGGGAGCACTTGAAGATATTGTGCGAGGTCGGCTTGTCCGCCCATTGATGGAATCTTGGTAATGGTCTTTGGTGTAATATTGACGACAGATGTCTTTGTCTCGGTCTGTGCCTCTATCTTATCAGCGGTGATGCTGACGGCTTGAAGTACCACCGAGGATTCTTCAAGATAATATTTCTTATTCAAGACCTCATTTTTCTTGAGTGTGATATTTTCAGAAATGGTATCGTAACCGAGATTAGTGACGAGAAGCACATAGTCGCCATCAGGGATTCTTGTTATATTGAAAAAACCATTGATGTCCGTCGATGTACCTATAGTTGTTCCTTTCAAATATACATTACAAAACATCATTGGCTCGCCAGAAGATTTCTCATAGACGAAACCTTTGACGTTATTGTCGTTCTGCGCAAAAAGTTCAATATTGGAAATAAGTAATACTAATGTGATTATGAATGACGTAAGTCGGAATTTAGCTTGCATTTCAATTATATGGTGTAAAATATTATACAAAAAAATTTAGTCCTAAACGGACTAATACAATCAAATGCAAAGTAACGAAAAAAATATCAAAAAAAGAATGATTTTTTGAAAAAAAAATCCGCGTTTAGTTCGCGGATTGTTCTTGTGCTTCTTTGATAAGTTCCAGCTCTTTTGCCGAGAAATGTTCGGGGAGCAGTATCTGTACTTTCAGTAACAGAGCACCTGCGCCTTCCTTGCCGTAATGTGGCATTCCGAGGCCTTTAAGTCGCAACGTGCTATTGTTTTGTGTCTGCGCTTTTATCGGCACGTTGACGTCGCCTTTAAGGGTGTTCACTGTTATCTTGCCTCCAAGTATTGCTGTATATACATCAATATTGACATTTTTAATGAGATCATCACCATCGCGTTGATAGGAAGGATCGTTCATGATGGACACCTTAATGAGAAGGTCGCCGTTGTCGCCGCCGTTTCTTCCTGGATTGCCTTTACCTTTGAGACGCAGTATCTGTCCGTCGCGCACTCCTGCTTTTATCGTTATCTTTATCGAGCTGCCGCCCACATCGAGGAGACGCTGCGAGCCTTGATATGCTTCTAGCAAAGTGAGGCTGATGGTAGCATTGATGTCGTTGCCTTTTGCCGGACGCGTGGAACGACGGCCGCCGCCCATGCCTCCCATGAAACTGCTGAAATCGAAACCTGCCCCACCTCCTTGTCCACCGAAGAACATATCGAAGAAATCTGAGAAGCCGCTGGCGTTAAAGCCTTGAGCTCCGCCACCAAAACCTGCATTCTCATATTGCTTCCAGTTGGCACCAAGCTCATCATATTTCTTACGGGAGTCAGGATTACCTATGACTTGATAAGCCTCTGATATTTCCTTGAATTTCTCCTCCGCAACCTTGTCGTCAGGGTTCTTGTCAGGATGATATTTAACGGCTAACTTACGGTATGCCTTCTTGATGTCATCCTGCGAAGCAGAACGCTCAACACCTAATATTTTATAGTAATCTTTGTATTCCATGTTTTTTTAAAGTCTAAAAGTCAACAAGACAACAAGACAACAAGTCTATGTCAGTGCAAGAAACATTTTATTCTATAATATGTTCAAAACTTGTAGTCTTGTGGTCTTTTAGTCTTATGGTCTTCAATATCTGTATATCTCAAAATCAGATATTGCTCCTTCAAATTTAATTTTAATATGGTTGCTTGCTGTCATGAAGTTAGACGTCTCATAAATGTTAGATGACTTTTTCACAAATCCTTTGAAGTCTTTGTTGCTCAATACTGATTCACATTCTATCCTACATCCAGAGTCTGCTGGCACGCCAATCTTGATATCAGAAACACCTGTCTCTAACGCCACTTTAGTATCGCCGTACAAATCACCGAGTTTTATATCAATGTTACAAGCTCCGCCGTTGATGTCAACTTCCGACACTTTATATTCTGAAAAATCGAAGTTCATATTACATGCACCGAGATTTACTTCGAAGTCATATATTGGATTTTTATTTAATGCAATATTAAAATTATTAGATTTAAAATCCTTTCCATTCATATTGACATTATTACCACCTTCAAATTTAATCTCAGCATTATTTCTTTCATATATCACAGAAAAATCCTGTACTATATAATTGCTGGCATTAGTAGCTTTAACAAGATAATCTACTGGTGATGACAAGAACAAACTTCCTGCACCATATTCAATTTCAACATCGGCAGTCTTTATATCACTTTTGAAAGATTCAGAAAACTCTTGGACATCCACATCTTCTTCTATCATATCATAACTGAAAGACTCAGGTGACGATGTTCTGCCATTGACATTATTATAATACAAAATACATGAAATCAATATCAAAATAATAACGCCTAACGATTTCAATAATTTATTTATTGGAAGGATAGAAATACCGAATATTATCATGAAGACAGGCCAGAATTTAGCGAGCTCCGACCATACTATTTCCAAATCGAAGAAGGTAACCATCAGAGCGATGATTCCTATTGTAATGAGTATTATTCCGCTGATGAGACCATTGTCTTTTTCTTTGTTCTTGTTATCTTTACTCATTGTCGCCTCCTTTCTTGACTGCTTTATAAATCATCACCACACCTATCAATACAAGAATCATAGGCCAAAGTTTCCATATCCAGCTTATTGGAATAAAATTATTTATCAAGAATACAAGACCTATGAATATGACTATAACGCCAGAAACTACAGATGTCAATTTTTTATTTCCTTCTGTCTGTTGACCCTCGTCAGCAGTCTGTTGTTCTTCTTCCGCTTTTTGTTGGCCGAACTCAATGTTGAGTTGTTTTTCAGGAAGCACCATCCACAATATCACATAGAGCCAGAATCCGAAGCTAGCGAAAAGCAGTGCTATCACAAAAAGCACTCTCACCAATGCCACGTCTAAATTAAAATAATCCGCCAATCCGGAACATACGCCGCCAAGGACTTTGTTCATCGAATTACGTTCAAGCTTTTTATTTTCACTCATAACATCTAATTTTAAATTATAACAATTCTATTTCATTTTTGCTTTTACAACGCAAAATAAATCAAGAACGCTGCACAGTTTTTTAGAGATTTTATTTATTCAAAAATCTCTTCATCATCATATCTTTCTCTTCATCGCTATTGTCTTTCATAAGCATAAGCAATTCTGATTCAGGTATGTTTTTAAATTCGAGAAGAAGCAGTCCATCGAGTGCATCGTGGAAGTCAGGGTCTACGTTAAAACACAAGAACTTCGACTGCATCTTAAGATATTTCTTGAACAGAGTTGGGATACGATAGTCGCCATTGCTCAGTTTCATCATATAACGGTCAAACTTCTCGACGGAGCCAGTATTATTTTCGAGCAAGATGTCGGCATCTGTTCTTAAAAAGTCAACTTCAAAAGGATTACGAGCTTCCACGAGGTCTTTATATTCGTCGCATGAAAATTCACTGGAGATATATTTAACCATCAAGCTCTTGTAGAATTTAGGATACCAATTGCTAATACTTACAGGTCCGATGAAATATTCCACGTCTTTTTTATTCAGCACCACCATCATAAGACCTTTCAAAAGGAGCATGAGAGGAAGGATATCTTTCTGATAATCGACAGTGACGAACGAACGACCCAACTCTATCGACTTATTCAGCACTTCCTTGAATTGAGGCTTGAACTTAAACAAAGAACTTGTGTAAAAACCTTCTATACCTTTCTGTTCTACAATCTCACCACCTATTCCGAGTCGATAGCCGCCCACGAGACGGTTCTCATCCTTATCCCAAAGAATAAGATGTTTGTAATATGTGTCGTATTTATCGGTATCCAGTTTCTTACCACTACCCTCGCCAATAGCGCGGAAGGCTTCTTCGCGTCGGCGGCCGAGTTCATACATGAGATTAGGGATGTCGTCATAGTCGGCGAAGTAACACTCATATTGAGCGCAGGTAAAGAGATAAGACTTCTTACGTATTTTATTCAACTCGTTGATAAGCAAGTTAGACTTCAGCGGTGGAGGAAGCTGTTCCAACTTTGACGAGGATGTCTTGACTTCTTCTTTGTTGATATTCGCTTCGAGTGCGTATGAACGGGCACGCAGATAAGCGGCAAGTTTCTTAGGGTCGCTGTAAGGTGCAAGTTCTGAAGGTACTATAGGTTTACCTATCCTCATGACGATATGCTTGTTACATTTATTGACGAGTTCGTGAGGCAACATCGCAGTTCCCAACATGGAATGCAGTTTTGCCCTACGATAGAATTTCTTTGAGTTTCTTCCGTCAAAATAAAGCGGTATAACAGGCACGCCTGTCTTCTTGACCAGCTTGGCTATAGTCACAGACCATTCTATGTCTTCTGGGAAATCGTTTCCATTGTAACGCGACACCTCGCCAGCAGGGAATACTCCGAGTCCATGACCTTGGTTCAGATGTTCCATTGCCAGTTTGATACCCGACACACTGCTGCCCCATTCAGGATTGTTAGTGAAAGGATTTACAGGAATGACCACATCCTTGAGGTTTGACACATGCGACAAGATGAAATTCGTCATCAGCTTGAAGTCGGGACGGACCTTAGCGATAGCATCATAAAGAATGACGCCTTCAATACCACCAAAAGGATGATTGGCAACTACAACAAAAGGTCCTTCTTTAGGTATGGCATTCATTTCTGAACTATTGTTATCGTATGTCACGCCATACATTTTCAACATGTGTTCGGTAAACGGTTTAGCGTTCAAATCGGCAGAAGGCGCATACAACTTATTAATTTTATTAAGTTCCAAGACACTCATAGCCAGCGAAGCTACACCTCTTGTAAGAAAATTATCTTTTCCAATAACCTTGACAAGGTCTTCCTTATAAACTAATTTTTTCATACCTATCCTACTAATTCTGAACATACACCATCGAAAAAAAACATACTGTGGTGATGCAGATCTAATACCCTAATCTTTATATTGTACTAATGTTTTTTTGAGCTTTCAAAGATAAAACATTTTTTAAAACACAGACATTTGTCAAATGAGCAATGGTTTTGTTTTTTTATTAAAAATTCATTTGTAATACCAAAAACTTTTGTTACATTTGCAAACCATTATATTTCGTAATTTAATAACAAATCAAATAATAACAATGAAGAAGATTTTATTACTTGGAGATGAAGCCATTGCTCAAGGCGCAATTGACGCTGGTCTTTCAGGTGTTTACGCTTATCCAGGCACACCATCAACAGAGATCATGGAATTCATCCAAGGCTCAAAAGAAGCTAAAGAATTAGGCATACGTGCTTTATGGTCAGCTAACGAAAAGACTGCTATGGAAAGTGCTATCGGCATGTCATACGCAGGCAAACGTTCACTTGTATGTATGAAACACGTCGGTGTTAATGTTGCAGCCGACCCATTCATCAACTCAGCAGTGACAGGCGTTAACGGCGGTATGGTTGTCTTGGCAGCTGATGACCCATCAATGCACTCATCACAAAACGAACAAGACTCACGTACTTACGCTAAGTTCGCTCTCATCCCATTGCTCGAGCCATCAAATCAACAAGAAGCATACGACATGGCACGTTACGCTTTCGACCTCTCAGAAAAGATAGGAACACCAGTCATGTTACGCGTTACTACACGTTTAGCTCACTCACGCGCTGGCGTTGTATGCGCTGACAAACGTGCTCAAAACGAAGTAGCTCTTCCATCAAACTTACGTCAATTCGTTTTGCTTCCTGCAATAGCTAGAAGACAATACAAACAATTGCTCGAAAAACAAGCTGTTATGGAACAAGACAGCACAGAGAGCGGTTTCAATAAATATTTCGAAGGAACAGACAAGAAATTAGGTATCATAGCTTGCGGTTTAGCTTACAACTATTTGAAAGAAAACTACAACAACGAAACAATTCCTTACCCTGTTCTTAAGATCAGCCAATATCCACTTCCAATCGCTATGATTCAAAAACTTTATGATGAATGCGATGAAATCTTGGTCATGGAAGAAGGCTATCCAATCGTAGAAGAATTATTAAAAGGTCTCTTGGCAACAGGCAAACCAATCCACGGTCGTTTAGACGGCACATTGCCACGCGATGGTGAACTCAACCCTAACATCGCTGCTAAGGCTGTTGGCAGACCATTCGAAGTAGGTGCTCCTATTCCAGAATTAGTACAGGCTCGTCCTCCAAAATTGTGCGACGGATGTCCTCACTGGGATTCTTTCAGAGCTCTCAACGAAGCTATGTCAGAATATGAAAAGGGTAGAGTATTCGGCGACATCGGTTGCTACACACTCAGTGCTACTCCTCCTCTTAATTCTATCAACAGTACAGTCGACATGGGTGCAAGTATCACAATGGCTATCGGCGCTTCAGAAGCAGGTCTCTATCCAGCAGTAGCTTGTATCGGCGACTCTACATTCACACACTCAGGTATGACAGGCTTACTCGACGCTGTTAACAACAACAACAACATCGTCGTCATGATCCTCGACAACTCAACAACAGGTATGACAGGCGGTCAAAAGTCTTCAGCAGAAGGTCGCCTCGAAAGCATCTGTAAAGGCTTAGGCGTTGATCCAGATCACGTAAGAGTTATCAAGCCTCTTCCAAACCAACACGAAATCAATGTTCAAGTCATTAAAGAAGAGTTGGCTTACGAAGGCGTATCTGTCATCATCCCACGTCGTGAATGTATCCAAACATTAAGCAGAAAGATGCGTGCTAAGAAAGCAAATTAATTAACTTTAAATAAAAGATAATCATGAAAAAAGATATTATATTAGCAGGTGTTGGCGGCCAAGGTATCCTTAGTATCGCTTCATGTATAGGCATCGCTGCTGTAGAGAAAAACATGTATCTCAAACAAGCTGAGGTTCACGGCATGAGCCAAAGAGGCGGCGACGTCCAGTCACACCTCCGTATCTCTGACAACGAAATAGCTTCAGACTTAATCCCAGAAGGCAAAGCTGACCTCATCATCTCAGTTGAGCCAATGGAAGCTCTCCGTTACTTACCAATGCTCGCTAAAGACGGCGTCATCATCACAGCAAAAGCTCCTTTCATCAATATCAACAACTATCCAGAAATCGAAGAAGTTTACGCTGAATTAAACAAACACAACGCCATCATCATCGACGCTGACGAGTTAGCAAAAGAATGCGGCAACGTACGCGCTGCTAACATGGTTATTTTCGGTGCTACCGTTCCATTCCTCGGATTCGAAATGGAAACAATCGAAAATAGTATCCGCGAACAATTCGGCAGAAAAGGCGAAGAAGTTGTCAACCTCAACCTCAAAGCAGTTGAAGCTGGATACAAACAAGCATTAAATAAATAATGTAAAAACATAACTAGACAAGAGAGGGATTTTTCTCTCTCTTGTTTTTTTTAATCTATTATAACTTAGGAGTTAGGAATAATGAATTTTCGCGATATAATTGAACTTTTAAAAATTAATTTCAAGAAAAACACCAGCACTTATCTCAGTGTCATAGGTGGATTATTCCTATTCATACTTATCGCATTGATGCTGCCTTTGGGTAACAACAAAGACATAGAGAAAGAAGATATTGAAGAATACAAAGAACCGGAATTTCTCTACGGAATATGTATCGACAACTATGACGTTGTCGTCGACACTATAAGAAAGAATCAGTTTCTTTCAAATATAATGCTCAAACACAACGTCGACTATAACACCATCACTCGTATTGAGAAAAACCACAGAAAGACATTCGACATCAGAAAGATAAGACCTGGACAGAAACACACCTTTCTGATAAGCCGCGACAGCATCGTCCAGCCTGTCTTTTGGATTTATGAAATCAACAAAACAGACTATGCCGTTTTCAGCCTCACCGATTCTCTCAACGCATGGATCGGACATAAGGAAGTGACAACCAACATTGAAGTCGCTGAAGGCGTCATCACAAGTTCTTTATGGGAAGCCATAGCAGCAGACGGAGGCGACCCTTACCTCACATTGAAACTATCAGACATCTTTGCCTGGACCGTCGATTTCTTCGGCATACAACAAGGTGACTCCTTCAAAGTTTATTACGAACATAAATATGTCGATGGGGAATCCATAGGAATAGGCAATGTGTTGGCAGCATATCTTAACAACGCAGGAGAAGAACATTATGCCTATTATTTTGAACAAAACGGTAAAGGAGAACACTTCGACAGAGAAGGCGACAACCTGCGCAAGGCTTTCTTGAAAGCACCTCTCAACTACCGTCGTATCAGTTCAACCTTCTCCAACGCGAGAAAACATCCAGTCACTAAAGTAGTCCGTCCACATCATGGTGTCGACTATGCAGCAGCAACAGGAACACCTGTAGTCACAATCGGCGACGGCACCGTCATTGAAAAAGGATGGGACAAAAAAGGTGGTGGCAATTATCTGAAGATAAAACACAACAGCACATATACAACGACCTACATGCACCTTAACGGTTTCGCCAAAGGAATACAAAAAGGTACTAAAGTGAAACAAGGCGACTTGATAGGCTACGTCGGAAGTACAGGAATGTCGACAGGTCCTCACCTCGACTTCAGATTATGCAAAAACGGTACATACATCAATCCATTGACATTTGAGTCACCATCAGCGGAACCAATCAAGGAAGAGAATAAGGCTGCGTTTGAGGAAATCAAGAAGAGCATTGAATTTTAGATAGAGATTAATATATTAGAATTGAAATTATCAAAAACTTTCATTTTTTCCGTGCTCTTTGACACGCCATCTAATATTGCATTTTTCACAAATAATGAAAAATTGTGATATTTTTATAGAGATTTTATGCCTTCAGCACCACATTATTTAGATTTTTAGCTTAAAAATAATAAAAAAACAGCTTTTTAAAACACTAAAAAACAACAACTTAACATTTTTTAAAAAAATATTTATTTTTTGTTTTTCATTTTAAAAAAACATATACCTTTGCAGCACCAAAAAAATAAAAAATTATGACACATAAAAATCTTATAAAACTTTTTCCCGTAAAACACAATCAGAATCACACAGAGTCAAACAAAGACATTATAATTATAGCATCCTAAGCTATAAGATTCTTTGTGTATTTTTCCCAATTAAAATAGCGTGCGGACAATTTGTACAATTATAACGACTATATGTCGCGATCATCAGGAAAGCAAGTCTCGAGCCAGCCTGTTGATTTGAAGAAAAGGGACGAGACACAACCAAAAACACAAAAAGAATGAGAAAAAATGGAGGCGGCATTATAGCCATCATTATCGCAGCTATAAGTCTCATTAGCACTATAGCAGAGACAATGTCTGACTCAAAAGAAGCCTAAACAGAACAGACAAACACTCATACCTCGTGAGAGAACAATATCTCAAACTGAGGATTCCGAATAGAGGCTCAAGACAAACACCTTGAGCCTCATACAAACCAAATACGCAAGGAACCAAATAAGCACAAACATGCAGAAAAAACAAAACAACAACTATTCAATAATTGACAAACTCATAGATGAAGGTAAGATTTTTGTGGATCCATGTCCACCAATATTACCACTTGACAAAATATTATCCATATTTGAAAAAATATTTGGAAAATAACAGATGAAGCATAACGCTTTCATCGCGATCATCAGGAAAGCAAGTCTCGGGCCAGCCTGATGATTTGAAGAAAAGGGACGAGACACAACCAAAAACACAGAAAATGAGAAAAAATGGAAGCGGCATTATAGCCATCATTATCGCAGCTATAAGTCTCATTAGCACTATAGCAGAGACAATGTCTGACTCAAAAGAAGCCTAAACAGAACCGACAAACACTCATACCTCGTGAGAGAACAATATCTCAAACTGAGGATTCCGAATAGAGGCTCAAGGCCAATTCCTTGAGCCTCATATAAACAAAATAATCAAAAAAACTAAAAAACAAAATATATGAAAAAACTCATCGAAGACATTTGCAGAAATCCTAAGTATTTCACAGACAAACTCACAGGACGCTCAAAAATAAGCTGTGCAGACTACTCTTATTTTAACAACAACGGAAATGCTGTTAAAATAATGTTCAAAGTAATAGAAGCACTAGGCAATAAGTATAGAGGGGGAAGGTAACAAAACTCCGCATCGCCAAACACACCAGAAAACAAAAAAAAAGAAAAACACAAAAGCCAAAGAATATGAAAGAAATAGCAAGAATACAGAATATCAACAAAGAATTACTCGACTGGTATTTGTCATTAGAAAACCGCGACAAATATACAAACCCATATTTGATAATGCCTGAGGAATCATACTTTAAATCAAAGATAAAGATTGTGACTTTAGGCAAAGAGACTAACGGATGGGGCGAATACGAAAGTTATACAACCCAAGAAGAGCTCGAGTCATTATATGTTGACAAAATCATACAGAAGAACTTCCGTGAATGCAACTTTCCTTACTGGAAGTTTTGCTTCAACAATCTAATGCCATGTCTTCCTGAGAATACAGGATTGTGCTTTGCAAATGTTGCATTGCTTGGCTATAGATATGGCAATAAAGGATACGACACCAAATTGGCACCAGAACTTGGCATATTCCTGAAGAAATATCTAGATATTTTATCTCCAGACATAATCATCTGTCTGACCGGCTTTGGAACGAAAAACGGAAGCCTCAATTATTCCAGAATATTAGAAAACATATTTGGGACATATCATCCAGAAAACAACATTCCTATGTATGATGGAAAACATCCACTTTACAAACTATCCTTCGCATCAAACGCAAACATCTACGGGACCAGACATCCACAAGGGACTTCAAACAAATGGAGAGAAAACTTCAGCAAATATATAGTTGATATCATAAACACTTTATAGCAATAATATAATGAACAACTATATCATTATATCAGCATTAAACAGTTTCACTTTTTGTCCATAATAATAAGTTACGACATCTCGAACAATGAATTAAGAAGCACATTTTCAAAAATGCTCACAAGCAATGGTGCTATACGACTTCAATTCTCTGTTTACGAATTTGTTAATACCAAACGTGTTACAGATAATATGATGTTAAAAATTGAAAGATTCGCCAAACACTTCAGTGCTGACGACAGCGTTATAATATTTAACATCGACAAAGCTGAGCTGACCAAATATGGGAATGCAATTCATAGAGACAGAGACATTTTATATTTCTAGCAAGCATTTGCAAACCCAGGTCTCAATTTTTTAACAGATAACATCTAAACCACTAATAAACAATACAATACCATTTATACAAAGAAAAGGTGGGGTAAAGATGTTATAATTTGCAATTTTAATTTAAAATTTAATTGCTTAATTGATAATATTTTATACCTTTGCAAAGTCTTTTGCTGGCTCTCATAGAGGTCTATCAAGACATATAAATTTCTACTATTGTAGACAATAAAAAAACTGCCTGATAATATCAGGCAGTTTTTTTATTCATTCAGACAACTATCTAGTTATGCATAAATAAACGGCAATAATATTGCTCGATCCCAGATGTCTTTAGAATTATTTATATCTTTAAGGTCTGGTGCGCTTTCTACATATTTCGCAAAATATCCAGACTTCTTCGCAAACTCGCTCATCAGATTGTTATACTTTGCATGATATGGATTCTGCTTGTTCAACAAGGCATAGCATTGAATCAATGGCAAAGCTAATGTATTGATAGCAAATCCGTTGTCTTTATCAAGCAAATTAGCAATGGCGTCATCCAAAAGTTTTTCTATTGCGGTTTTGTTCTTCACTTTATCTTCCAGATATAAAGCTATCGCAGTCCATTTCATCACCAATGGGAATGGATATTCGCTATTGTAACTGCTCAATTCAGAAAGTTCTATATATGGCAGTTCTGTTTTGCCGTTCAAATACAACTCAAGCGCTCTCAGTTTGCAGTACGACAACAATTTCCAGGCATCGCCATATTTCTTATTAGCGTAATATTGTTCCGGAGTAGCATTGTTTTGAAGTTCGAAATATCTTCTTGCATTTTCCAAGTCCTTGTTTCTATGATAGATTGTAAATAAATAAGAATATGTTATACTCTTAGACTTCAAGATATATTCCAACGACATATTGAAATATTCTATCGCATTATCATAATAACCATTGTAGGCATACGACTGTGCCAGTGTTCCAATCAAAGCCGTCGTAGGTTCGTCTTTCTTATCATCGCAAATGATGTCGGGAATGCTTCCAAGCAGTTTTTCATGCTGTACCCAGATATCTTCTACGCGTTCATTTATCTCCGAGAAGTTAAATGCATTAAAATAAACCTGCGCCTCTCTAAGAGTGAAACTTACCATTTTCTCCCATTTACGCAAGAGTCGTGTCTCGGAACTATTATCATTTTTCCTCAGACAATTGATGAATGACTCTCTGCAGAAAGGCATTTCTATCTCACCAGAATGTGATGAATATTCTACGAAAAGTACAAGGTTGTCGAGATATTTGTTGGTAGGCAGATAGTTATGAGCCACGTTCTTAAACTCGTTCAAGAACATATCGACGAATTTCTTTATTTTTACAAGTGATGACTTTGTAGCACGTTCCTTTATCTTAGACTTCAGGAAATCGTAAAACATATCCCATACAAAGACATAGTTATCAGACTCTTCTCTGAGCCGCTTAAGCAAATATTCAACACGATATATATTTTTCAAATCATTGTTAAACGCTTCTTGGAATATAATGCTTAATGCCGCAGTAGGATTGTCTTTTGATATCAATACCGGATCATTTCCATCCATAAAAGACTTGCAAGACACACTTGTTAGCTTTTTTTCTAGATTTATTTTATCTCTGACAAAACCACATACTATGTCTGCAAGGTTTATATAAAAATTCTTAGTATCAGAATTAAAATATACTTTAAAGTTATCTTCATTCACATTATTTGGCAGATATTTCTTAACAAGATCTTTTATCTGATATTTTATAATATCATGATAATAACGAAATCTTTTGACTACATCTTTTCCATCTTTATTTTTTGACTTATTTCTATCTCCTTCCTCTGATATTGTTACGCATACACTCTCCGTTCTATTATCAATCTCATCATCTTCATTTTTTGACTTAAATATTTTATCTCCTTCCTCTGATATTGTTCCCCATACACACTCGTCTCTATTATCAATCCATATTTGTATTTCATCATCTTTTTCCAATTCATATTCACTCATAGCATTCCGCAAAAACTCTCTTACTACCACGGTCACAGCAACAAGCCACCAATTCTGGTTATTGGCAAAAAGAGCAGGTTTATCTTTAGACACAATAATTTCATCAACCAAAGGCATAAGGTTGTATTTGCAGAAAGCCTTTTGTTTGTTGTTCAATTTATTGAAATGAAAACGAGGCTTATCTCCATTGTTTAAAAGCTCCTTTACATCATAAGGAGCAGGTCCCGAGAAACCAAAGCCTGAATAAGTTCTCCGATAGGCTTCTTTAAGTTCCGATATTTCTTTAGTAGTCACAACACCACAAACGAAAGATTTATCATTTTCATTGTCAATAGTAAATCTTCCCGTTTCATCTATTGCTAATATATATTTCTTTGCCATAATATTTTATGATTTAATGTTAATAATTCATTTACTATTCACCAATGCAGTTGCAAGTTCATATGCCTTCACCGCCTCTGAAGAAATCAAATAAGCAGCATTGTCATCACCGCTCTTGATATATTTTAAAGGATTTTCTTCATATTGTTTTGTTGTGTCGAATCCACATACGAAACATCTTATTATATCATTGCCATCCGACTTGTCTCTTTCAAGCCATACATTTTTTCCATCTTTTGATTTTCCTTTTTCGGCGTCTGGATTATAATCTTTATTTGGTTTGCTATTTGTAGTTCCACACACCGGACACATCTTTGATGTTGAATCGGCATCAACGAAAAATACTATACCAAATTGATTTCTCACTTTATCCTTTCCTACAGCAATATGGTCATAGTTTTTTATTGCCCTAAAGGCAGGAACAAGATGAACAATATTTTTGTCTGATTCCTGGATACGATGTAATTTTTTCAGCAGTTGCACTTCAAAAAAGTTATACAGGCCTAATCCTGCATATTTCTCCACATCTGCACGTCGTCCTTCGCTATTGGTTAATTTTACAGAAACACCACTTATACCGCTAACGATTTTATCAGAAAATGGCTTAGACAAATCTTCAAGTGAAATATAAACCTGATAGTTGAATTTTTCAAGCAAGAATGCAACAACACCTATCATATTCGCGACCACACCGTTTTTCAAATTATCTACAGGTTCCAGTTGAACCAAAGCTTTTATTGATTCACTAGCATATTTATCACCTTCTTTTTCTTTCAACTTCAACGTCTTAAACTTTCTCAACATTTCCTCTATTCTATCTAAAGGCAATGTATCTTTCAGTTCTTCTATAGCAGAACCATAAAATGAAACCAATCCTTTTTCTCCATTAATATTATCGACAAAATTCTCTAATATCAATTCTTTAGTAGGATTATTTTCATACCAAGCGAGCACAACATCTGGATTCGTCTGCATCTGGAACTGCAATTTACGAATATAAGCAAGCTGCTGCATCTTAATCTGCATCTTATCAGGTTTAGTGTAGTTTCCGTTTTTATCTTTCACTTTCACTTCACTCAAATCGACCAAGACTTTCCTCTTGTCATCTTTGCCGTCAATAGTGATGGTTGTTTCCACACGAAGATTAGACAAATCCAATATATGACTTTTTCTCAAGAACTTATGTTCCCATTGTTTGGTAATAGAATTAAATGAACGTGTATATATCTCAAAATCACCTATAATTTTCTTATCCTGATCTATCACACATAAAGTTGCAAGTTCTTTTTGTCCACGATCTATTCCAAAAACATAGAACTTGTCATATATTTTTTTCTGTACCGGTTTTGACTTCTTAGACTGAGTTCCGAATTTTGCCATCGAGGCATTCATACCTATATCTTTTTTCTGTTCTTCAGTCCTTTCTATCAATTTCTCATTAAATATACCAACTGCTTTTTTCTGCAGATCATTATCTTTAAAATTAGATATCTGTTCACGATTTGATATATAGACATTTGTTTTAGGGATATAATCACACAAGAAATGTCCTATCAACTGAAAACGAGAATATCGTTTATCACCAACCAAAGATGTTGGATAATTATTCGTTGGCTTTCTATATGAAACTCTAAATTCCGGAGTAAGACGCCATGGCGAGTCTTGCGCATAAACTGCATTCCAGTCTTTCGTAAATTGATTGCCATCACCTTTCACTTCTTTTGCCAAATCCTGATTTACAATAGGTAACAAAAGACATTTCTTATTTTGAACCAAATCATTTAAAACATCTCTGTCTATATATCTTTCTTCGAGTTTATAACATTGGGCATCTATCTCTTTTTTAAGCTGTTCAAGTTCCTTGTTCTTTAACACCAAGTTAAACTCCGAGTCATATCCTTTCTTTATTATAAATCTCTTCCATACGTTAAGCGACCTAGCCTCTTTCTCTTCTGGTGATAATTTTACATTTTTAACATATGTATTTGTTTCATTTTCACTTTGCTTCTCTTTTTTAATCATCTTAGAGATTGCGTTGGATGTAACGGAATTAACTTGATATGTTTTAAATCCCAATCCCTTTTGGTGAAAATTAACCTTACTGTAAATCTTATCTAAATCATGTTCTACAAATTCTTGTAACAAAACATACTTATCAAAATTGCCATCTTCAACAATCATTGCATAATGTGTCACCTTATTAAGTTCTGCTGCTCCAGTAATTTTATCTCGCATTTCAGCAAAGGTCTTACCCATTTCCATTGACACACCTTTAAAAAGTTCTGTCAATTCCTTATATCTCTCGTTCTTGTTTTTCAAGCCACCCCTAAAGAGACCGATCTGCTGTTTTGCAGTTTTGAAATCATCATCCAGATCAGCTTCTTCTTTTTTTTCTGTTTTCAACCACTTGGCGATATAGGTTTTGTTCAACTCTCCATTCCTTCCTATCTCCTTCCAGTCTATCTCAGACAAAACTTTATTTACTTTATCAACACATACAGATCTGTTTGAAGGATTATTATGTTCTAAAGTTGACAATTTTTCTTTCAATTCTTGTAATTGTGAATACAGTCTCAAATCACTGCTATTTTCATCTACACCAAATGCTTTTAAATATTTCTTGCATGCAGCAACAGGAACATGGGCATCTTCGTCATAAAGACTACGTGCCAGATTTTCCCATGCATAATCAAAAGCCACTTTCAAAGGATACGCTTCCAAATTAAAATCATTCTTATCTTCAAGATCTGCATAATCTTCAGCAGGGCTCTTGACTTGTCCTATATTTTGCAAAAACTCTAAAACTTTCCTTTCTTCTCTGCCCAAAGTCTTTGATAATGTTTTTGCCATCTCGTACTGAACGATAGCAGGAACAGCCTTGTATTTAAACATCAAACTTCTTTCAACAAGCCCTATATCTTCATTTTTTAATCTTTTGATTTTGTCATTCAGCGACATACTTTCAATATGATTATCAAAATAAATAGAGTCTTTATGTGTTTTCAATATCTTATCAGCACCTAATGATTTGATTTGCCTATCTATACTATTATCTGTTGAGTTAGGATTTTTTATTGCAGTTAACGGATTTAATGTTGCTCTGCAATATGGAACATTACCTCCATTTTCCTCAAAATATTTTTTAATATCAGCTATCTCATTCAGCAGATTTCTTCTAGATTGATTATCGACTGCGAAATCTACCAATTGTTGATTTTCAGGTTTAGCCATGTAAACACCTTCTAATTTTGGGAAGGTTATCTGATTTAAACACAAAGGATTCAAGGTTTCCTTAACTAAATTCACCAAGGATAAAAAGGATTTCCTTAACTCAACTTCATTTGGTTTATTATCAGTTCTATTGATTTTTAAAGCAGTCTCAAATTGATTCAACTTTTCATTCACCAAATTATATTTATCCGACACCGACAAGAAATTATCCTTCCAATATTCAACGATATATTCATTCCTCTTTCTTTGATTTTCATCTTCTGTTGACAATGTCGACAATCCAATAATCCTTGATTGCGGTTTCTTTACCTTTCTATTTGTTTTCTTATCGTAGCCATACCAAAAACCTTCAAAACCTATCTTTTTAGACAACACTTTATAATAATCCTTTTCCAATGCAATTTGATCCGTACGGGAATATACTTTATACCATTTGGAGAGGAAGTCTGCTATCATATTCATACAGTTCCTAAGTTTGTCAAGCGACAAACTTAATTCTGATTCTGACAATTTCGACACTGATTTTTTAATTCTATCTTCTGAAATCTTAACCAAATCACTTAATTCTTTATGACTTTCATATATTTCACCAACATATCCTTCTCTTTTCACCTTAGATTTCTGAGACAAACCAAAACGTAAGGTCTTACTTAACTGATAGTTGTTATTTATTTTTTTCATCTTTATATCTCCTATATATATCAGATTCTGTTAATAATTTCATTATTGATTATGATAACAAAGTTCTAAAAAAAGATTGAAAATAACAATATTATTTCCAATCTTTTTTTAAAAATTGCCAATACATTTCCAAGCTCGCCCACCTTTCGTTTTGGCTAAAAAAAAGGTTTAAGGATCACTCCCTAAACCTTATTATAACTTGTAGTCTTGTAGTCTTCTTATTCCACCATCTTCTTCACTGCAACCAAGTTCTTTCCTTCTTCCAAAGCAGCTCTCACCTTAGCGAAGCCTTTAACGACATAGAACTTGCCGTCTCTCTTTTCAATCTCGACATCATCTGAAGCATCATCGATTTCATTTTCGATGATAAGATTCTTTGGTGAAAGCAATATCTTATCGTATTCCTTGCCTTGTTCAAATGCTTTGAAATTGCTCAAGACAGCGTCATTAACTTCATCTTTAGTAGCGTGACTTGTATCGATAATGAAATCGTAATTGCTGTAGTTGTTGATATCGATATTATAGAAAGTCTTGTATCTCAACACTTCGCTTTCTCTTCTCTCGATGATTTCTTTCTTGGCGGTCGCCATATCGGAATATGATTCACTGACGCGGCCTTTGTCGTTGAAGATACGCTCTGTTGCTGTATCGACATCGACATACATATAAATCTTGAATGACTTAGGCACGAAATACCATGCAAGACGTGAATCGAAGATGATGTTTTCTTCTTTCTCTCCCATCTCCTTGATGGTATCGTCAACCATATTGTCGTATTTCGGATTTGATTCGATAAACTGATTAAATTCCTTAGCCGACATTCCGTGCTGCTCAGCCAATCTTCTGAAAATCAAACCTGCTGATTCGATTCTGTAGTTAATATTGTTTATCAAATGATTGGCAACAGTGCTTTTGCCACTTCCTAAATCACCGGCTATTGTAATATTAATCATCTTTATTTTGTTTTTATTTTTTATTCTTCAACTTTAGATATATCTGTCACTTCTTCTAATAATTTCTTGTTAATAGTGACAAAGACCTTTAAAGGTGCCATGACAAGTAACATAATAACTTCAAGGGAATAAATCAACCACACATGATCTTTGGATGTAAAAAGCTGATATCCGAGAAGTATTATGGTAAATATCATAAATAAATATTTACCGTATCGTTTACGTCTGAAGAGAAGTATCAGACTTATCACAATCATACCTACGATAAACCATAATATGCCCGACATAAACATAGATTTAAACAATGTCTCTTCTGAATATGCTGGGTCATAAACGCTTCTATAGAAGATGCCGAAAACAGTAAGAAGCAAGAAATACAACAAATAAAATGTAAAGGCGAAAGTACCGACCAGTTTCACGCCCAATGTCAGTTTTCTTCCTCTAATGAAAATATCTGGCAGTTCTTGTTTCTTCTTCGTTTTCATCATCTCATAACTTTTTTATAATGCATGAAATACATCATCACAAATAAGGCGGTCCACATAATAGGAACGAATGGGAATCCTCCTCCGATTTTGCTAATGACAAAAATTGATGTTGCGATAAGCATTAATATTTGTGAGATGGTGTAGACATGGAAACCTTTCTTTTGTAAACGCCACATCATCAATACACCTACGAATGAAGCGATATACAATACCATTTCAGTGAAATAATATCCTCTTCCAACCGAGAATGCCAATGCTGATGCCTCCGCCATCGTCTCCCAGTTATCGCCCATCTGTTCTGCCATATCAGCAAACATGCCTTCTCCATTTCTCATCTGATCGAAGATATTTTGAAAAGTATCATAAAAAGCGAAAGAGACAAAGTTTGTTATGCCATTATATACAGCATTGATGAACGACAAAATACATATAACCGTTAACATTTCCGGTCTTTTAACAGGTTCTTCCTGTTCGAGATTGTAATCTTCTTGATATTCCATATTATTAAAGTTTAATGACTAAGGACTAATGTCAAAAGTCTGTATTATGTTTTGAGTAAAAGTTAGGAATTGAAAGAAATTCTCTCAACTCCTAACTCTGAACTCATAATTATAATTCAACTTCGTATTGTTGTAAGAAGTTCACTGACTTAGCTATTTCTGTGTACATAACTTTGTCAGTCTTGACAAATTCAACGTGTTTGCGATATTCAGCTACGAATGCTTCGATTGCTTCTGATGATTTGAGAGGTCTTCTGAAGTCCAATGCTTGTGCTGCGTTGAACAACTCGATAGCGAGAACTCTTTCCAAGTTGTCAGCTACGCGTAATGCTTTTGTTGCTGCGTTAGCACCCATACTTACGTGGTCTTCTTGACCTTGTGATGATTCGATGCTATCTACTGATGCTGGAGCACATAATTGTTTGCTTTGGCTTACGATTGAAGCTGCTGCATATTGAGGAATCATGAAGCCTGAGTTGAGGCCTGGTTCTGCTACCAAGAATGAAGGAAGTTCACGTTTGCCGCCGATGAGTTGGTAAACTCTTCTTTCACTG
>JAZLEF010000037.1:0-29848 GCA_045615125.1 Bacteroidales bacterium | reverse complement strand
GTTGCCTGTGCTTACGAGTTTACGTTTTTGATATGGAAGATTGTTTATCAACAATATGATACACAATGCTTCCAATATCAAAAACAGTAATATGTTACTGTATTTTTTTAAAAATCTTAATAGATTATACATGACCTTGACAATCCAGATTATTTAATCAGGAATGGGAATCTGTCGAAGTTTTTAAGAGCGATACCTGTACCGCGAGCTACGGCTCTAAGAGGGTCGTCGGCTACATGTATTGGTAACTTTGTTTTAGCGTGGAGACGTTTGTCGAGACCACGTAATAAAGCACCGCCACCAGTGAGGTATATACCTGTACGATAAATATCAGCTGCCAATTCTGGAGGTGTTTGTTCCAAAGCGTTGAGCACAGCTGTTTCTATCTTTGATATACTCTTATCTAGACAATAAGCTATTTCTGAATAGTTAACCATAATTTCTTTTGGTATACCTGTTAGGAGGTCTCTGCCGTGAACAGCATATTCGTCAGGTGGATTGTCGAGTTCTGTCAAGGCTGAACCAACTTCAATCTTAATCATCTCGGCTGTTCTTTCACCGATATACATATTATGCTGTTTACGCATATAGTCGACTATTTCTGTTGTGAAATCGTCACCTGCGGTACGTATAGACTTATTATTAACTATACCACCGAGAGCTATGACTGCAATCTCACTTGTGCCGCCGCCTATGTCAACGATCATGTTACCCATTGGTTCGAGTACGTCGATACCAATACCTATAGCTGCAGCCATTGGTTCATGGATGAGGCGTACTTCTTTAGCACCAGCTTGTTCAGCAGAATCTTTAACAGCTCTTTCTTCAACTTCAGTGATACCTGAAGGTATGCATATAACCATTTTCAATGCAGGAGGGAAAATACTGTTGTGGAAGTTGATCATTTTGATCATTTCTCTAAGCATATATTCTGCTGCTTGGAAGTCGGCGATAACACCGTCTCTCAACGGTCTTATTGTCTTTATGTTTTCATGGGTCTTTCCATGCATCATCATAGCGCGTTTACCGACAGCCATGATTTTGTGTCCGTCTCTTTCTATTGCAACGATAGACGGTTCGTCAACAACCACCTTATCGTTATAGATAATGATGGTGTTGGCTGTACCGAGGTCTATTGCTAATTCTTTATTGAAGAATGAAAATAATCCCATTTTGATTGTTTTTAAATTGTTAATTAGTGTTTGAAGTGACGATAGCCAGTGAATACCATTGCCATATCGTGTTCGTTACAATAATCTATAGAGTCTTGGTCTTTTATTGAGCCTCCAGGTTGTATAACTGTTGTGATACCAGCGTTGTTAGCTATTTCTACGCAGTCGGCGAATGGGAAGAATGCGTCTGATGCCATCACAGCACCATTGAGGTCGAATTCGAATGATTGTGCTTTTTCGATAGCTTGTCCCAAAGCGTCAACGCGTGATGTTTGACCGATTCCTGATGCGTATAATTGTTTGTTCTTAGCTAATACAATAGCATTGGAACGGCTATGTTTAACAATCTTATTCGCAAAAATCAAATCTTCAATTTCATGAGCTTCAACATTTTTGTTAGTAACAGCTTTGAAGTCTTCTGCTGTTTCTGTGTGAAGGTCACGTTCTTGCATCAAGATGCCGTTGAGAGCTGATTTATATGTCTTTGTTGGGAAATCGTTTGATTTGAGTTTCAAGACGATTCTGTTTTTCTTTGCGAAGAGGATGTCTAATACGCCTTCATTATAATCTGGAGCGACAATAACTTCGAAGAATATTTTGTTAATTTCGTTAGCTGTTTCAACATCGATAGCTTTGTTGCTTACGAAAACACCGCCGAAAGCAGATACAGGGTCGCCTGCCAATGCTGCTTGGTATGCTTCTGCTATTGTTGGACGAGAAGCTATACCACAAGGGTTGTTATGTTTCAAGATAGCGAATGTTGGTTCTTCAAATTCGCGGATAAGATTGAGACCAGCTTCGAGGTCTAACAAATTATTGTATGATAAATCTTTGCCGTGGAGTTTTTCAAATACTTCATCAAGTTTGCCGTAGAACATAGCTTTTTGATGAGGATTTTCGCCATAACGTAATTCGCTATGATCGTTGATGTGAATGTTTAAGTCAGCTGATTCTGAATCTTTTGCGAACCAGTCGTAAATCATTCCGTCGTAGTGTGAGCTTGTTGCGAAAGCATATTTTGCAAAACGTTTACGATCTTCAATGCTTGTGCATCCTTCTTGATTCTTGTATAAATCCATGAATTCTTGATAATATTTTGAATCAGGGACTATGACACATTCGTTGAAGTTTTTAGCACCTGCGCGGATCAGTGAGATACCGCCGATGTCAATCTTTTCAATAATTTTGGCTGGGTCGTCTGTTGTTTTAACAGTTTCTTCGAAAGGATAAAGGTCAACGATAACGAGGTCGAAAGCTGGAATTTCATATTGTTTCATTTCCTCTACGTCTTTCTCATTTTGCAAACGTCCCAAGATACCACCAAATACTTTTGGGTGTAATGTCTTGACACGACCACCAAGAATTGAAGGATAACTGGTTAATGATTCTATTGTCTTGACTGTGTCGTCAAGTTCTTTAATGAAATCATAAGTTCCGCCAGTTGCGTAAATTTGTACATTCTGCTCTTTTAATAAAGCAACAATTTTATCTAAGTTAGTCTTGTAAAAGACTGATATTAAACAAGTTTTAATCTTTTTCAAGGGACAACGATTTTAAAATTAAACATATTGCAATAATAATAAATATATCTTATTTAGGAAAGTCTTTTTGGAACTTTTTTTTATTATTTATGAACATTATAGTGTGAATTAAACTTAGTCTAATCATTTGAATATTAAACGAATATTTTTTTATTTATTTTTTCTGAAAAAAGTTTGGGTAAAGCAATTATTTGTTGTAATTTTACACGGTCAAAATATTTTATGGTGAATACACGTTGGATTATAAATAAAAATGTTGACAAACAAACTGTTGAGAGTTTATCGAATGTCCTAGGCATCGATGAAAATCTTGCTACATTGCTTGTCCAACGTGGCATTGAGAATTACGACGACGCAAAAGATTTTTTCAGACCTTCCTTGACTCATCTCCACGATCCTTTCTTGATGAAAGATATGGATAAGGCTGTTGAACGTATAAAAAAAGCCTGGGAAAACGGTGAAAAGATTTTAATATATGGCGATTATGACGTTGATGGAACCACTGCCGTCGCCTTGATTTATACATATCTCAAAAATTTCATCAGCAAGAAAAAAATAGAATTCTATATACCTGACAGATACGATGAAGGTTATGGTATCTCTTATAAAGGTATAGACTATGCAGCTGAAAACGGATTTAACCTCGTTATTGTTCTAGACTGCGGTATCAAGGCTGTCGATAAAATAGAATATGCCAATAGCCGCAATGTGGATTTTATCATCTGCGACCACCATCGCCCAGGCGATGAAATTCCTAACGCGGTAGCGGTGTTGGACTCAAAACGCCCCGATTGCCAATATCCTTATAAAGAACTCTCTGGATGCGGTGTGGGATTCAAACTTATAACAGCATTGTCAATTTGTTTGAATCGTCCTATCGAAGAAGTTTATGAACTCCTCGACTTGGTAGCTGTTAGTATCGCTGCCGACATCGTGCCAATCACTGGAGAAAATAGAGTGTTGGCTTATTATGGACTACAGTTAATAAATAAGAACCCTCGTCCAGGTTTGGAAGCCGTATTAAGCCATGCCAATGTGTTCCGCCTCGAAGAAGAAACACCAAGCGATTCAGAACATCCTCAAAATGTACTTAACAAAGAAGTGACAATTAGTGACCTTGTCTTTATGATTGGTCCTAGAATCAATGCAGCTGGACGCCTTGAAAAAGCAAGCGACTCTGTTAGATTGCTCATTGCAGAGAGAAAAGAACACGCAGAGAAATTGGCCGCTTCTATAAATGACTTAAATGTCAAACGCCGCGAATTTGATAACAAAATAACAGAAGAGGCTCTCTTGATGATAGAACAAAACGAGAGAATCCTTAATGCAAAAAGTACTGTTATTTTTAATGAAAACTGGCACAAAGGCGTGATAGGTATCGTTGCATCACGACTCACTGATACCTATTATAGACCAACTATAGTATTGACAAGATCTAATAATCTTATAACAGGTTCGGCTCGCTCAATAAAGAATTTCGATATTTATGACGCAATCGACAACTGCTCTGATCTCTTAGAACATTTTGGTGGTCATAAATATGCCGCTGGACTTTCATTAAAACCAGAAAACCTCGAGGAATTTTCAAGACGATTTGAAGAATACGTTGCTAACAATATCGATAATGAGGAACTTATCCCTGAATTGAATGTCGATTTGGAAATAGATTTTGCCGATATTACTCCTAAATTTGTGAGAGTGTTGAAACAATTCGCTCCTTTCGGTCCTGGAAATATGGCTCCTGTATTCTTGTCAAAAAATGTAGTCGATACAGGTTCCTCTCGTTCTGTAGGTAATAAGAAACATTTGAAACTTACTATAAACCAAAAACATGAACCAAGTTTAGTCTTCGCAGGAATAGCATTCCAAAAAGGCGATGATTATATGAGAGTTCATTCAAAAGAGCCTTTCTCAATTTGCTATTGTATAGAAAAGAATTTCTGGCAAGGCAAGACAAACCTTCAACTTAATGTTAAAGACATTAAGTTCTCTGAAAAAGAAGAAGGTTCCTTATAATTATAAAGGGAAGAATAGCACTCTCGCTATCAAATATATTGCAAAAAGTATAAGCGAAATCCCTGTAATTTGATTCAATCGTTTTAACATCTTTTCAGTGAAGAATTTCTGAAGCGAATAAGCACCCATTGCTTTTATGGTGTCGAAGAATAAAACTGTAGAGAATACGCCAAGGAAGAACATTATCAATGAATGTTTGTCTCCACCAAAATTACTTGAAGCCGTGGCAACGCAGGTGATCCAGAAAATCCATACAAAAGGATTGAAAATGTTGATTAAGAACCCTTTGCTTATATATATAAACCATGAAGGTTCATCATCAAATTTCTCATTCATCTTATCGATATTAATATTGTTGTTTTCGCTGATATGGATGATTTTTTTAGGTGACAGCCTATAAGTATAAATGCCGAAAATAATCAATATTATGCCGGCACTTATTCCTGCATAGATGAGATTTTTTTCATCTGAGATATTGAATTGCAGATTTGTCATCATCATCAGACATACTATCATTACGTCGTTGAGTATGATGCCTATGTCGAGAAGCATCGCAGATTTGAATCCTCTGTTGATACTGGTCTGTATTAAGGTGAAAAACGACGGACCGAATCCCATCACCAAAGCAAGGGAAAGCCCGATGATGACCCCTTCTAAGAAAATCATTTGTCAGTTTTTAGAGATGAAACAAATTCTTTCCAATCTTCGTATCTCTTGCCTTTCAAGACGCGAGGGAATTTTGTAGCACCACCAATTTTAGCGGTTTTTTGCATGAAGTCGTAGAAGGCGTGAGTTGGCAGGATGTCAATATATAAATCTTTCAAAGCCTCTTCTCTTTCAACGCGGTAGTCGTCGTTTAATACTTTCAGATGTTCGTCAATCCTTTTGATGAGCTCTTCTTTGTCTATGGCTTGGTCGCAACCAACATACCAGTGATGAGCGAAAGTGTTATCCTGACGGAATCCTGCTACAGTGAATTCGTTTATTTCAATTTTAAATTCGTTAGAGACATTTTCAATAGCTTGATTCATATTATCTTGCGATAGATGTTCTCCTACGAGGCTCAAGAATTGTTTGGTTCTGCCTGTGATTATTATCTCGCATTTTTCTTTATTGACGAATTTTATGACATCGCCGATCAGATAACGCCATGTACCAGCATTCGTTGAAAGTAATATGGCATAATCTACATTTTCTTCAACTTCATTTATAGTAAGCGATTTGCAATCTTGTTTTATGTTGCCGTCTTCTGTAAAGTTGTTTTCGTTGAAAGGAACGAATTCGTAATAAATACCGTTGTCGACGATGAGTTGCATTATGCGTTTGTTAAGGTCAACCTGGTATGCGATATAACCTTCTGATGCCAAATAGCTTTCGCTATATACAACAGGTTTTCCGAATAATTTTTCGAAACTTTTTTCATAAGGAGCGAAGGCTACGCCGCTGTGTACGTAAGCCGACAATGAAGGCCATAAATCGTGGATGGTGTTTAAGTTATATTCTTTAATGATTCGTTCGAGGAGAATTTGTACCCACGAAGGAACACCAACGAGAACGCCAATGTCCCATGATGGAGCTTTTTTCACCATTTCGTCGAGTTTGGTGTTCCAGTCTGTTGTCTTGGAAATTTTTCTTCCAGGTTTGTAGAAATATTCAAACCAGAAAGGCAGTTTGGCTGCTGAAATTCCAGAAAGGTCGCCTGAATAATATGTTCCATTATATTGTAGGTGAGTGCTGCCGCCAATCATTAAGAAACCTTTGTCGTAGAAATCCAAAGGGAAATCGTATTTCGTTGCTGCTAAAATCTGTCTTAAACTCGCTTTTTTTATCGAGTTCAGCATATTGTTGGTGATAGGAATAAACTTACTCGATGATTCTGATGTACCGGAGCTCAATGCAAAATATTTGATTTTTCCTGGCCATGAAACAAAAGTCTCTCCGTTCAATGCGCGGAACCACCAGTTTTTGTACATTGAATTATAGTCAAAAATTGGAACATTCTTTCTGTAAGCATTGAAAATATCATCAGACTTGAGTATTTCTTCAAAATTATAATGTTCTCCAAATGCAGTATTGGAGGCTTTTTTTAATAACTTCTTTAGCTCTTTAGTCTGTGCTTTTATAGGATCTGATCTTTTCTGTTTCATATCAATAGGGATATTACTTACAGAATAGACAGTCTTCATTAATGAACCAAAAATCTTTGACATAATAACTAAATTATTTATTCCACAAAGATAAAAAAATACTATTGTTTATTTAAAGAAAATGTTATTTTTGTGGTCTAAACATTAACAAATTTAAATTTTAAAATTATGAAAAAATTATTACTTTTAGTTGTAGCATTCTTATTCTTAGGATTAGGTGCTCAAGCTCAATCAACAATGAGCAAAGGTCAATTGGTTGGTAGTGCAAGATTAGGTTTTGGCGGTGGTGGTATTCCTATCGCTGTTGCTGCTGACTACGGTATCGTAGATAATCTTATTAATGGCAAAGACGCTATTTCTGTTGGTGGTCAAGTTGGTGTTTTTATGTACGATAGCAATATCTCTTTCACATTAGCAGCAAGAGGTAATTTCCATTATCAATTTATTGACAATTTAGACACATACGCTGGTCTCCAAATTGGTCTCCACACTAGCGGTCTCAGCTTCGGCTTCGATTTAGGTACTCGTTACTATTTTAACGACAAATTCGCTGTTGGCATCGAATTCGGCGGCTGTGGTTTCACAGGTACTTCAATCGGTGTTTCAATGAAATTCTAAGTTACAAGACATAAAGTATAAAAGTCCGTGAGTTCGCTTACGGACTTTTTTTTGTTGCTATCACAACAACTTTTCTTATCCTTTTCAAAAATCCTTTCAAATCAAAAATCTCCGTTTGAATGATATAAATTCCTGGTTCAAGATGTTGATTGTCGTCGTCGCAGCCGCTCCATGAAACAAAACCTTCCTTGTTTACTAAACTATTGTTCAACAAATTCTTTACTAGTCTTCCTTCTGAATCAAAAATCTTGATGTTTAAACTATATCCATTGTCGTTTAAGTTGTAATGGATATTACAAATGTCATCAATGCCATCGCCATCGGGTGAGAATATTTCTGGAATGACGTTGATTTCATTGTCATCATAAATTTCAGTTATATCAGATGTCATAGAATTTTTATATCCAGGAGTTCCGTAATTTACATTGTATGCTGCCGAATGCCAGTTGTTTTTATCGTGTGATGGATTTTCTGATGAAATTCTTTCCAGAGAAACACCTTGGGTCTCAATCAATAAATCGTAATGCATCTTCTCCGTATAAAACACTTCGTCTATAATTCCTCGATCTTTATCACATATTATAATATGTCCTTCTTCGTTTGGCAATGATGGAAGTGATTCTATATCCAAAAAATCTTCGTAATGACTATCATATTGAAACTTAACAATTTCGCTATCTGTAGAAAGCAAGATATATGATTTAGGAAGTAAGATTCTTGTTGTCGAACAAATTTCTTTTATAATAGTATCGGCAGGATTCGGGAAACTTTCTTTGATAATTCCAATCTTTATTTTGCTTAAATCTAATACTTTTTCGGAACGATTAAAAAGCTCGACATATTCAACACCGGGAGAAATAGGATTGAAAAGAATTTCGTTTATAACAATATCGTTCTTTTCAATTTGCGAAGGCATTCCAAAAACAGCGTTTATTTCTTTTTCAAGAGCGATGTCTCTGCAATTAGTTACATTATTAATATTAAGAGTGTATAATCTTCCTTCTTCGAATTCCTGATTGAAGATAAGTCCGATGAGATTTTTCACATTGGGTGAAATATAAATCTCATCAGGATGAATCTGCATTTCCTTAATGAAATAATTTTCAATATTTTGTAAAGATTCAACATTCATATTCTGATTAAAATGTACTTCGATAATATTGTTGGAAAGTGGATTTATATAATCGAGTTTTGGAAATATAATATTCTCGTTTTTAATGGAATTGACATTACCAGGCGTCCCTCCTCTATTGTTTGCCGAGCTTCCCCAATTAGCTTTTCCAGCGCATGGATTCAGGGCGTCAATCTGTTCCAACGACCAGCCACCATCTTTCTTATAATCGGGATAATGCCATGAGATGTTAAAGTCTATTGAAGAAATATGATTGTTGTTGTTGTCAATTAAAGCCAGCTCGCTTCCAGCATTACTTATTTGAAAAGAAGATAATCCATAACATTTTCCGTAATTAGATAATTCTTCAACAGCGTCTTTGTGACATAAAATTAAATAATCATCGGTTTGAATTTCAATGTTTTCATCAATTAGATATTCGTAATTTCCAATGGAGAGTTTCCAGTTTTTCATATTGATAGGAAATACAGATGAGTTGTATAATTCCACATATTCCCAATCGGGAAGTTCTATTTTGGGCGAAGGATCCGACATTATTTCATTTATCACGATGTCGTATTCTTTAGCATTGTAATATAATAACTTATAAGATATTTCATCAGAAATATTACCTTCTAGATCTTCAATGTTTTTTATTTTTAAAATGTGATAAATTCCTTCTTCAATTTTGTTCTCAAATTCTAGGATAAGTATGGAATTGTTGTCTCCATATTTTATGTTGTTAGGATTAACATTTTGATTTTCAATTATGAAATTTTCTTTTTCTAAAGATTTTTCATTTATGGCTTCGGTGAAGTTCAGTTGTAATGAGTAATCGTTTGTCACTTCGCAATATGTTAATGAAGGAGCAATACTATCGATGATTTTTGCCCCAATATAAATGTCATCGAAATAAAATTGTCTGATATTGCTGTTGGTAAAATTGCAGCAGAATCCGAAGTACGGATTTTGATTTAAAGAAGCGAATATTTCATCGTAAGCACTTGCTTCTAAGTTGTAAAAACCGCTTTCATTTTTATCGATATATATATTCCAATATTTTGATTTGTCGTATGTTACCTTGATAAAAGAAGAGAAGGGGGAAGCGATAAATGTATCAGTTCCACGGCATAGACTTGTCGCTATTCCGTTATCTATTTTCAATAATTCGACAACATCATCGCTCCCCGATTCTCCAAAACGTAAAATGTAAAAAAGTTTGTTAGTTTTTAAGTATTGATTGTTGCAATATAAATATACGTCACAATAATTCTTTGATGAAGGAGAGAAATTTTCTCTAATCCAGAAATGCCATTCCATTTCGTCATGTTTCTCGTAGGATACGGAGATATAGGCTTTGCCAGCAGATTCTGCATTAAGCTGTAATTGTTTTTCTGTGTTGACGATAAAGATGCTATCACCGCCGTACCAGTTAGGATTTTCCTTGAAATCGCCATCGGAAAAATCGTCGTAAACCTGCGCCTTGCAGAAAATGCTGAGGCTAATAAATAAGGTTAAAAATAAAATAGGTCTCATTGTTTTTAGCTTTTTACAAATTACACGTTTAAGATTTCTAATAAATTCGTATTTTTGCAGGTAAAAGTACAGCTTTTTTCTTTAAGTTCTTGATTTTTAACAATTTTTAACATTTCCGTTAATAAATGTTAAAATCGGATAGAAAAAGGCATGTTTTAATTAAAATTTTGAGAAATGAAAGTAGCTGTTATAGGTGCAACAGGTTTGGTGGGGCAAAAGATGTTACAGGTTTTAGCTGAGCAGAATTTGCCTATTGATGAAATTATTGTAGCAGCATCAGACAAATCTGTAGGCAAGAAGATTTTATATAAAGATAAAGAACTTACATTAATATCGGTAAATCAGGCTGTTGAAGAAAAACCTAATATTGCGATTTTCTCTGCTGGAGCAGAGGTATCTCTTCAATATGCCAAGAAATTCGCTGCAAATGGCACATACGTCATCGACAATAGTTCGGCTTGGCGCAAAGATAAAGACATTCCTTTGGTAGTTCCAGAAATAAATGCTTCAGATATAACTATTGATAATCATATAATTGCAAATCCTAATTGCACAACAATTTGCATGGTGATGGCATTGGCTCCTTTGCATAGAAGATACAAGGCAAAACGTTTGGTTATCTCAACATATCAATCGGTGAGTGGTAGCGGTCATAAAGGTCTTAACCAATTAGCTTGTGAGCAAAAAGGCGAAGTATCTGACAATCCGGCATATCCACATCAGATTCACGAGAATGTTATTCCACATGGAGGCAATTTCTCAGAAACAGGTTACACTGCTGAAGAAGATAAACTTGTGTTTGAGACAAATAAAATTTTACATTCCGATATTGCTGTCACAGCTACTGTTGTTCGTGTTCCTGTTTATGGCGGCCATTCCGAAAGCGTCAATGTTGAATTTGAACAACAGTTTGATTTGGACGAAGTTAGAGATATTTTATCAAACACATCAGGTGTTACACTTTATGATAATCCAAGTGAAAACATCTACCCTACCCCGGTGATGGCTTTCGACAAAGACGATGTTTTTGTGGGTCGTATCCGTCGCGATTTCAGTATTGATAAAGGATTGAATTTCTGGGTGGTATCAGATAATATCAGAAAAGGCGCGGCTACCAACGCGGTGCAGATTGCTAAATATATAATCGAGAATTTTGGAATATGAAGATTTACAACGATTTATCCGATTTTGTAAAAGTACCTAACGCAATCGTCACCATCGGTACTTTCGACGGTGTTCACCTCGGTCATCAGGCTATCTTGAAAGACATGGTGAAGACAGCGAAAGAGATTGGCGGTGAAACCGTTGTGATAACATTCCATCCTCATCCTCGTCAGGTCCTCAATATCAATGCGGCCAACCTTAGATTCATAACGACACAAGAAGAGAAACTTAGACATCTTGAGATGTCGGGCGTTGACAATGTGGTAGTTGTGAATTTTACAAAAGAATTTTCACGTGTCTCATCAGAAGATTTTATATGTAATTATATCATAAAACATATAAATCCTGTGAAGCTCGTAATAGGTTATGATCATCATTTTGGAAATAACAGAATGGGTGACTTTAACCTACTTAATGAAATGCAGAATAAATATAATTTCGAGCTTCAACGTATTGAAGCACACGATGTTGAAAATATTGCTGTTAGCTCCACCAAGATACGTCATTCTTTGCAGCAAGGCGATGTGGAACGTGCAAATGCTCTTCTCGGCTATAAGTTTTCATATATCGGAAAAGTGGTTTCTGGTAATAAGATAGGAAGAGAGATTGGATACAGAACTGCTAATATAGATGTTGAAAAAGAATTTCGTCTTATTGAAACAGCAGGCGTTTATGCGTCATACGTCGATTATGAGGGAAAAGAATATAAATCAATGACTTATATTGGAAAGAAACCGACTGTCAATAATGAAGAAACGGAAAATATTGAAGTTCATCTTTTTGATTTTAACGGCGACTTATACGATAAAGAGATAAAGGTACGTTTTGTTAAGAAAATTAGAGGTGAACAAAAATTTGAGAGTCTCGACGCTTTGAAAAAACAAATTCAGATAGACGAAAAAACTATTAAAGAAATATTATAAATTATTGAATAACAACATTTAAATTTATTTGATATGAAAAAATTATTAACACTTTTAGTTATGATGTGTGTTGTTTCTTTTATGAAACCAGCACAAGCATGTACAAACTTTTTAATCACTCCAGGAGCATCTGCTGATGGTTCTTCAATCGTTTCATACGCAGCTGACTCACACGTGCTTTATGGTGAATTGTATCATTATCCAGCTGCTGACTATCCAGAAGGCGCAATGAGAGAAATTGTTGACTGGGACTCAGGAAGATACGTAGGTAGAATCCCAGAAGTTGCTCATACTTACAACGTTGTTGGTAATATGAACGAATGGCAGCTCGTTATCGCTGAGACAACATACGGTGGTCTTCCAAACTTAGGCAATCCAGAAGGTCTTATCGACTACGGTAGCTTGATTTACATCACATTACAACGTGCTAAGACAGCTCGTGAAGCTATCAAAACAATGGCTGAATTAGTTGCTAACTATGGTTATATGAGTGATGGCGAATCATTCTCAATCGCTGACCCAACAGAAGTTTGGATTATGGAACTTATCGGTAAAGGTCAAGAAAAAGGTGCTGTTTGGGTAGCACGCCGTGTGCCAGACGGTTATGTTGCAGCTCACGCTAACCAAGCTCGTATCACAACATTCCCATTAGCAAACAAACAAAATAAAAACAGTATCACTTCAAAGAACATCGACAAACTTTTGAAGAATCCTAACATCGACTGTGTTTATGCAGAAGACGTTATCTCATTTGCTAAGAAAAATAATTTATATGCAGGTCCTGATGGACAATTCTCATTCTCAGATGTTTATGCTCCAGTAGATTTCAGCGGTGCAAGAGCATGCGAAATGCGTGTTTGGGCTATGTTCAACCAAATTGTTGACGGCATGGATCAATATTGGGATTATGCAACAGGCAGAAACATCAATCGTGCAAAACCTTACGTAAGCGGTGAAGCTCAAACTCCAGAAAATTTCCCAACAAACAGAATGCCTCTCTGGGTTAAGCCTAACGAAAAAGTAAGCGTTTTAGATGTTATGGCATTTATGCGTGACCACCTCGAAGGTACAGAACTTGATATGTCTCAAGATGTTGGTGCTGGTCCATTCCACTGTCCATACAGATCACGTCCAATGGGCTGGGAGGTTGACGGTGTTTCATACGTTCACGAACGTGCAACAGCAACACAACAAACAGGATTCTCATTTGTAGCACAATGCCGTCCTAACACAGTCAGAGAAATCGGCGGGATTATCTGGTTCGGCGTTGACGATGCAGCAAGCACAGTATATTGCCCAATGTACACATGTATGACAGAGATTCCACTTTGCTACAGAGAAGGCAATGGTAACATCATGGAATATTCTGAGACAGCAGCATTCTGGGTATTCAACCAAGTAACAAACTGGGCTTATACCAAATACGAATACATCCATCCAGAAATAGCAGAAAAACAAGCAAATTACGAAAATGGTTGGGTTGAAGCAGTAGCTCATACAGATGATCGTGCTGCTAAACTTTATGCTGAAGATCCTGCTAAAGCAGTTGATTTCCTCACATCATTCTCATGCAGAGAAGCTGAAAAATTAACAGCAGACTGGAGAGAATTCTATAAATATTTATTTGTTAAATATATGGACTTCAACATCAAGACAGCTCAGCCAACTCCAAAGAGTCACAAATATATTGCTCCAAAAGTAGAACAACCTAAATACAGCGAAGAATACTACAGAGCAATCATAGAACAAACAGGTGATAAACTTAAGGTTTATTAAAGACTACAAGACAACAAGACAACGAGACAACAAGACTACAAGTGGGGACGTGATTTCACGTCCTTACTTTTTTTTGTGACTTCTGTAAATTGCCTTGCGAATGTTTATGAGCCTTTATTGAGTAAAGACTTTCTTTTACGGTAATATTCGTTGACGATAAACTCAGAAATGCTGCGTTGTTTGTCTATTTCCAATTTCTTCCTGATGTTAGACCTCGCCTTCTTCACCGAATCTATTCCTAATCCTACAATTTTCGCCGTTTCTTCTGTGCTTGTTTGCATAAGCGACAACAGACAAACCTTATATTCCGTCTGATTTAACTGAGGATATGTCTTCTTGATAAACAATCCTATTTTGCCGTATGTAGCTTCTAACACATCTACGCTCGCTTCAAATGCCGTCTTGTACGGAGAGCCATATACATACTCTTTTATCTCATTGATGTTCTGTTTCTTTTTCTTGTCTTGCTCTGTCTCATTGACTTTCTTTATGGCATTGAAATTTTTCTTCAAGCCTCGTTTGTAGTCTTCGTTTTGCAGGCTTAGATTTTTCACCTGCTTCGAAAGCCATCTCTCTCTTTGTTTTAAGATAATATACAAAACAATTGCCATACATAATATTATTATGATAAGCACGAGTCTCTTGTTTAGTCCCTTCTGATAGACATTACGTAGCAATTCATAATCGTATTTTTTATGTATCTTATAAATGTTTTTTTCTAAGTTTTCTTTGTTTATTGCATCGAGTATGAATGTTTGTGCTCTCTGATAATATAAGGCACTGTCAAGTATCCCTTTTGTTGAATAATATTTTGTCAAGCACTCACTGATACTGAATTTTAGGTGATTGTTTTTTATTGTTTCAAAATTGTTTCTCAACTTGTTGACATAAATTATTGCTGAATCTGCCATATCCTGTTCAAGAAAGAATAAGAGGAAGTTTAGATTATAGATATTCTCTTTTGATGTATCGTTGTTTATATTTGCCGACATATTGAGATATCTCCATGCAAGCTCAGTCTCGCCAAATTCTTTATAGAAGATGGAAGCGTTCTGGTATATCTTAGATTGTGCCTTTTTATCTTGTGATAGCTCTGCCATATTGATGGCTTTTCTTATGTGAAACAGACAGCTGTCTATAATGAATCAAAATCCGCTGTAAGTTTTGAATTAGTCAAATAAAAAATCAATAGGCTGACTAAAAAGTTCGAAAGGCTTTGGTCAGCCTAATTTATTATGATTATCTTAATAAAACTCTTGTGTGACTTATTTTTTTATTAACTTTGAAGTCTAAAAGTTCATAAATATGAAAAGTATAGCCAAATTACTTTTACTTTGCCTTTTATTATACTTTGTTTCATGTCAAAGGGCAAATATAAATACTGAAAAACCGTATTTGCTGAGAATCAAAATGAAAGAAACGGAATGCCTTAAATGCATGAACGCACATCTGATGCTGAAAGATTTTGCTGATATCGCTAAAATGGAGATTGTCTTCAATGATTTAAGTGAAAAGGAAATAAACAGATTCCTCGACATAAATTCACTGAATTATCTGAAGGATATTACAGACTGTGATATTATTTCAGATAAAACAGTCTTTGCAGAAATGAATTCCAACCTTGTATATTCAGAATGTTATCTTTTAAATCGTCAGGGTGAACAATTAGCACATTTTAATTTTCGAATCAATGATTCAACAATCAATCATCTTAAAACTTTGATAAGTGTAGGGAAAGCAATAATACATAAAGACGAGAAAATAAAACTTGATACTGATTATAAAAATTCTCTCAAGACATTTTCATTAAGAAAAGGTAAATTATTATTATTGAATTCTTCTATGAACTTAGTACAAGTATTTGATATGAAAGGAAATCTATTGTGTGAGTTTGATGGAACAAATATAAATCCGCTTGATATTTTCGAAGAAATGAATCCAATTGACTCAACGCAAACAGCAAGCATTAATTACTTGAAAAGTAACGGTATGCTACAATCTTTACCAGAAAATGCATTTGTCAATAATGAAACAACATTTATTGGATATAACGTACCATATTTAGATATGAGCGGAACACAATTTAGGCTACACTCCCATTACGTTCTTGTTGCATTTGATACAAAAGATAACAATAAACAATACAAAATAATTTGTGACGGCAAGAAAGATAAAATTCAAAAAATAATATTTGATAACGAAAACAGTAATATATCTGCTATAAATGTTACTTACGATGAAAATAATAAAACATCTTTGTTATCATACAACATATATACAATATCTGACGGAACCTTATCTACTCTACACTCCAAACCTATAAACTATCCCGAATTCGAACGTCAGAATTTTTACGCTTATGAACCAAAAATAAAATCTGGATTACTTAATCTACAAGGTACAGATTTTCTTTATGACGTAAAAACAGACTCTGTTATCAGTCTGCCATTTAGCTGCAATATAAAAGTAGATTTTAAAAGTGATTATAACATTAAGGTTGAAAGCGATGCATTTTTATTAGATTGGTATTCCGACGGTTATGAAATAGGAATCATATACAAAGACATTGTAGTAGGGAAATGGTATCATAAGTTGCTTTCAATGAATGGTGAAGTTATTGATAGTAGAGAATTGACACCAAGTGAGTCTGATATAAAAAACTATTATATGACATCTCCGAGAACTGCATTATGCATAACTAATGAAAATGAAGTATTTGCACAATGGTATTAAAATCGTTGTGAGATAGGATTTCTGGAGTTCCTGGAGTTCTGGATTTCTGGAATTGAGGGAAATAAGGTAGAGGCGTATCATACGACACAGAAAGTAAACAATATGTCGTTGATGTGTCTCTAATTTTTTCTAAGATTATGGATTTATTGTATTTTAAAAAAGGTTCAAAAGCCAAAGTTCAAAAACAGCTCCTAACTAAAAAAAACTTGTAGTCTTGTAGTCTTGTGGTCTTGTAGTCTTTTTTTCTTATCTTTGCACCCTTAAAAAATTAATCAACAAAATTATTTATGAAGAAGTTTTTATTAGTGCTTTGCGCAATCATGTCAATCAATGTTTTGACAGCGCAAAAAAATGTGCTTATTGAAGAAGCAACAGGAACATGGTGTCAGTATTGTCCTTCAGGTATTTACTACATCGACTCATTGGTTACAATGTACGATAACGTTATCGCTGTCGCTATCCACACTAATGACGTGATGGCTGTTGAAGAATATTTCACTGCATCAGACTTTACACAGGCTCCGGAGGCTAACATCGGCCGTCGTTACCAACAGAAATCAACAGACCAATGGTTTAATTTCGTTCAACAAGAAATGGCAGTACAGCCTAAGTCGACAGTCACTGTTGAAAATCAGTTTAACGAGTCAACACGTCAGCTCACTTCAACAATAACAATCACAGCTCTCGAAAATATTGAAGGCAGCTATAAAATCGGCGCTATTTTGACAGAAGACGCTGTTACAGGTCCAGCTCCTCAATACAACCAAGCAAACCAATATTCAAACTACTACTACCCAATGGGTGGTTTTGAAAATCTTCCAAACCCAGTGCCAGCTCACAGAATGGCTTTCGACCACGTAGCTCGTCATCTCCTCGGTGGTTACAACGGCGAAACAGGAATGCCTTCTACTCTCGCAGCAGGTCAGACCTACACTCACACATTTACATACACTCTCCCTGAAAATTTCAACCATGAGTATGTAAGAGTTATCGGTGTTTTGATCGCTCCTGACGGAACAATAGACAACGCTGGTAAGAGTGTCTACCTCAACGGTGAACAAAACGCTGCTCCTAAATTCACTTCTACTCCAGTGACAGAAAGTTTCGCTATGGTTAACTATATCTATAACATCTATGTTTATGATACAGATAACAAAGAACTCGGCATCACTGTTGAAGAAAAACCAGAATGGCTCACATTCGAACAATACGACAACAGATCTGCAGCTATCTACGGAACAACAGAAACTCCAGGCGAATATGAAGTAGTAATCAGACTTACTGACGGTAATTATGAGACATTCCAATCTTATACTATCGTTGTTGAAGACGCTTTAGACGCAACATGGGAAGTAATGGGCGACCGCGCTTTTACTGCAGGTACAACATATACTTTCAGCACAGCAACTTACGAAGGTTGTGTTTACATGTTCGGCCGTGAATTAGGTTTCCCTGCTGTCTATAAATACGACCCACAAATAGACGAATGGCAAAAACTCACTATGCCATCCGACGAAATGAGTTACGAAGGTAACATGGTCATCGACCACAACGGTGTTATTTATATCACTTACGCTTATATGAGCAACGACTTCATCCAAGTAAAGAAATATGAAAACGGCCAATGGAGCGATGTAGGTACTTTCGGTAAGGTAGGTAGCGTGCCAAAACTCGCTGTCAACTCAGAAAACGTTCTTTATATCAGCTATATCGACTTCGGCGAAAACAACTACTACTTCGTTGAGAGATTCATCAACAACGAATGGGAACGCGTCGGTACCGGCCACGTCACAGCAGGCGGCGGCTCATGGGCAAGAATCACTATAGATGAAAATGACGTTCCTTACGTTTCTTGGGTCGACTTCTACGCAGGTGGCTTGATGTATGTCTCTAAACTCGTAGGCGACTTATGGATTAAAGTAGGCGGCCAAGCTGTATCAAGCGACATCGCTGTTTATTACTATCAAGATGTTACCGTTGACAACGACGGCAATGTTTATCTCGCATATTGCGCACACCAAACTCAATATCTCACAGTGTTCCGTTACAACGGCACAGAATGGGAAATGTTAGGCGACAATATCGCTAACGGCCCTATCAAAGGTTTGGATGTAGCCTTGGATAGCCAACAAAACTTCTACGTATCTTACTCCGACAATAACATGGAATCAAAGGTCTCTGTCATGAAATATGATGGTGAAGGTTGGGATTACGTAGGCCAAAGAGCTTTCTCAGAAGCAGGCTCTGACTCATACTTATCACTCACAATGTTGTACGATGCTCCATGTGTTGTGTTCACCGACTTAGGCTTCGGATATAAGACATCAGCGATGTATTACAAAGCTGCTACAATGTTATATCCTCCAACCAACCTCACAGCAGAAATCGTGAACGAAGACGACGCAGTCATCAGCTGGAACGCTCCACAAGCAGGTTCACCTACATCATATAAAGTATATAGAAACGACGTAGCTGTTGAAACAACTTCAGAATTGACATATACAGACGAAGACTTGTCATCAGGTACACATCGCTATACTGTTACAGCTGTTTATCCAGAAGGTGAGTCATCAGCAGTTGGCCCTGTGACTGTTGAAGTGACAGTTTCTATAAATGAAAACAACGAAGTTGCATTCGTTGTATATCCAAACCCTGCTGAAGATTTTGTCATGATAGAAAGCATCAAAGAAGCTGAAGTAAGAATCTACTCTATCAACGGACAGATGGTATCTTCACAAACAATCAGCGGAGGAACAAACACTATCGATGTTTCAAACCTCAACGCTGGCATGTACTTCATGAAAGTTAATGAATCAATGATTAAGATCATTGTTAAATAAGAAATTTAGAACTATAGAAAATCAGAACCTCAGAATTTTTTTCTGGGGTTCTTTTTTTATTAGGAATTCAGGAATTATATGGAATAGAGGAATTAGAGGAGTTTTCTCATCACTACATTACTAAAAAGGTTTAAAGTTCAAAAAAAAACTTGTTGTCTTGTAGTCTTGTTGTCTTGTAGTCTTTTTTCCCTATCTTTGCATTCTTGAGAAAATTTTAAATTTTTTAAATATGAAAAAACTCCTTTTATCATTTATCGTATTGATGTCGTTCTCTTTGCAGTTAAGAGCCGACGAAGGAATGTGGATTCCTATGTTGTTGCAAAACAACGAACAAGAAATGCAAGAGATGGGTATGAATATCAGCGTGGAGGATATCTACTCTATCAACCATAGCAGCATGAAAGACGCTGTCGTTTTGTTCGGCGGCGGTTGTACAGGCGAAATCGTCAGCGACCAAGGTTTGCTCCTCACCAACCATCACTGCGGCTACAGCTGGATTCAATATCATAGCACCGTAGAACACGACTACCTCACCGACGGTTTCTGGGCTATGAGCTTCCATGAAGAAATACCTTGTCCAGGTCTCACAGCTGTCATGTTGAAAAGCATGGAAGACGTCACAGAACGCGTTTTGGAAGGCGTGACAAAAGATACATCAGACGAAGAGAGAACCAAAATCGTTAATGAAAATATCAAGAAAATCAAAGAAGAAGCAGAAGCTAACACCGATTATCAAGTTGTTATCAAACCTTTCTATCATGGCAATCAATACTACATGATTTATAACGAGGTGTTCAAAGACGTCCGTATGGTAGGTACTCCTCCATCAAACATCGGCAAGTTCGGTGGCGATACCGACAACTGGGTATGGCCTCGTCACACAGGCGACTTCTCTATCTTCCGTATCTATGTTTCTCCAGAAGGTAAAGCTGTTGAATATAGCGAAGATAATGTTCCTTACAAACCTAACTATCACTTCCCAATCTCTTTGAAAGGCGCAGAAAAAGGCGACTTCACATTTGTATTCGGCTATCCTGCTCGTACCAACGAATATCTCCCAGCAGTAGCTGTACATCAAGAAGCTAACATTATCTATCCAGTCAGCGTTGACCTCCGCGGTAAAATCTTAAATATTTATAACAAACATCAAGAAAAAGACCCTAAGGTAAGAATACAATATGCTTCAAAACACGCAAGCCTCGGCAACGGCTGGAAAAAATGGATGGGCGTGACAGAAGGAATCAGCAACTTCAAAGGCATACAAAAGAAGAAAGCCTTCGACAAAGAATTTACAGAATGGGCTTACGATAGCCGTCAAAGAGGTGCTTACCTTAACTTAATATCAGATTTCGAGAAATTATATAAAGAATATGAACCTTATCGTCTCGCAACAACTTATCTCTCAGAGACAGTTCTTAACATCGAAATATTGACATTCGCTGCTGAATTCAACAAACTAGCTCAAGTAACAAAAGAGACTTCTCAAGAAGAAATCGACAAATTGATTGCTGACGCTAAAGAAGCAACAAAAGTTTTCTTCAAAGATTATTATCAACCTATAGATGAAGAAGTGGCTGTCGCCATGTTGACAGAATATATTACCAACCAAGTCGACTTCCGTCCAGAGCTTCTCAACACAATAGAAAATAAATATAATAGCGTACAAGATTATGTTAATGAATTGTTCGCTAAGACAATGTTCACTTCAGAAGAAGGTGTCAACAAATTCTTAGACGAGTTCAAGGTTTCTAAGGCTAAGAAACTTGCTAAAGATCCTGCACTCATGGCATACAACGATGTAATGGATTTCTATTTTAACAATATCAGAACAAAGACAGCAGACTTGAACAACCAGATTGCTGCATTGCAAAGAGTGTTCATGCGTGGTCAGATGGAAATGCTCTCAGGAACAAAGAGAATGTATCCAGATGCTAACTTTACATTACGTGTCACATACGGCAAGATTGGCGGATTCAGTCCAAGAGATGCTGTTGAATATAAACATTACACAACATTAGACGGTATCATGCAAAAAGAAAATCCTGACATCTACGACTATGTTGTCACAGACCGTCTTCGTGAGCTTTATGAAAACAAGGACTATGGCCGTTATGCCGACAAAGACGGCAGTATGCATGTCGCTTTCATCGCTGGTAACCATACAACAGGAGGTAACTCAGGAAGTCCTATCCTCAATGCCGATGGACATCTCCTCGGTCTCAACTTCGACCGTACCTGGGAAGGAACAATGAGCGATTTGATTTATGACCCATCAATATGTAAGAATATCTCTGTCGACATCCGTTACGTCTTGTTCATCATCGACAAATATGCTGGTGCAACACGATTAGTTGAAGAGATGACGATTGTGGAATAAGACAATAAGTCTACAAGACTACAAGACTACAAGCAGGAGGCACCATAATAAAATGATGCCTCCTTTTATTATACAAAGATTTGTGATATAATTGCCTAAGAAATTGGCAACGTACAATAAAAAAGGAGCGGTCTGTTTAAACCGCCCCTCACTTGTAGTCTTTATTTTATCGCTGCTATACCAGGGAGTTCTTTTCCTTCGATAGCTTCCAGCAATGCGCCGCCGCCTGTTGAGACGTATGAAACATCGTTTGACATATCGAACTTGTTGATACATGCTACAGAGTCGCCGCCGCCTATCAAGGAGAAAGCTCCGTTCTTAGTCGCCTCAACGATGGCTTCTGCTACAGCATGAGAACCATGTGAGAAGTTGTCAAATTCAAATACGCCGCATGGTCCGTTCCATAATATTGTCTTGGAATTCTTGATGACATCACCAAACAACTCTCTTGTCTTAGGACCGATGTCCATGCCTTCGTATGCTTCTGGGATATCCATAGGGTCAACGATCATAGTGTTGGCGTCGTTGTTGAAGTCGTCGGCAACGACAGCATCGATAGCCAAGACTAAGTTGACGTTATTGTCTTTAGCTTTTTGTAATAATGAAAGAGCTAAATCTAATTTGTCGTTTTCGCAGATTGATTTGCCGATGTTACCGCCGAGAGCTTTTTTAAATGTATATGTCATGCCTCCGCAAAGGATGAGGTTGTCAACCTTTGTTAAGAGATTTTCAATGATATCGATTTTTGTTGACACTTTAGAGCCGCCCATGATAGCTGTGAAAGGACGTTGGATGTCTTTCATCACCTTGTCGATGGCGTTGATTTCTTTACCCATGAGGTAGCCGCACATCTTATGTTCGCTGTCGAAGTATTCGGCTATGAGAGCTGTTGAAGCGTGAGCGCGGTGTGCTGTTCCGAAAGCGTCGTTGACGTAATAGTCAGCGTATGATGCCAAAGTCTTGGTAAACTCTTTTTGGCTTTCTTTGAGAGCCTTCTTAGCTTCGTCGTAACCTTCTTCACCTTTTTCTATGCCACGAACCTTGCCTTCTTCTTCAGCGTAGAAACGGAGGTTCTCGAGCAAGAGGACGTCGCCTGGTTTCATGGCAGCTACTTTGTCGGCAGCCTTCATGCAGTCGTCAGCGAAGATGACTTCCTTGCCAATGACTTGACCGAGGTAATTGACGATATGTTTTAATGAATATTTTTCATCAGGGTTTTTCTTAGGACGACCAAGGTGTGACATCAAGATGAGCATGCCGCCATCGTTGATGACCTTGTTGATAGTTGGCATAGCTGCACGGATACGAGTGTCGTCGGTGATGTTGAAGTTCTCGTCCAATGGAACGTTAAAGTCAACGCGGACAATGACGCGTTTGCCTTCGAAGTTAACTTGTTCTATGTTTTTCATTTGATAATATATTTATGTTAGATTTCTTATTTATTGAGATTTTGAATTTCTTTTAATTTCTTATATTTATGTTTAGTCGCCTTAGCTCCCACCCAGCACATTGTGAATCCTTCTCTTCCATCCAGAAATCCTAATCTTATTATATAATGCTGGATGAAGTAATATATAGGAGAAACTATGCTGAGCAAGCCTGCGTTTTTCTTTCCTTTTTCGAAGTAATGTTGAGCTCTCATCTCGGCAAACTTGAACAATTGTCTTTCGAAATCTTCTGGCTTGGAATAAGAATAATGAAGAAGGTCGCCTTTCAGATGATGTTCTTTCACTTTCTTTTCAAACTTGATGACTTCGTGAATCAAGCCTTCCCATTTGCCAAGCTCACGATTCCATATCCTTATCTTTTTGTCGGGATAGAAGCCCGAATGATGAATCCATTTGCCGCAGTAATTGTTCAATCTGTTAAAAGAAAAAACAGTGTAGTCGTCAACGTCATTGTCTTTTATCTTTAAGATAGATTTTTTCAGTTCTTCAGACAGCACCTCGTCGGCGTCTATCGATAATATCCAGTCGTGAGTGGCGAGTCTGTTAGCCAAGTTTTTCTGGTCGGAATATCCTAACCATTTCTGTTCTATGAATCTTACACCGAACTCCTCGCATATAGCTTTGGTGGAGTCGGTGGAAAGAGAATCGACAACGACTATTTCATCTGCCACTTCTCTCAGTGATTCGAGACATTGGCGGATTTTGTCTTCCTCATTCAGTGTTATTATGGTTGCGGATATTTTCATCATAGTCTTATCGGAAAAGTTTTTCAACGGCTTGAATTGTCTTAGGGAGTACGAGCACCACCACTCTGTCTTCGGCTTGTATCTGGAAGTTGCCGACCGCGATGAAGCTGTCTTCTCCTCTGATGATGCCGCCTATGACAGCACCTTCAGGCATATCAAGTCTGTTGATAGGTTTGTTGGTGACGGCGGCACCGTCGCGTACCACAAATTCCACGATGTCGGCGTCGATGCCGCTCAGACATTTGAGGGAAGACACATTGCCACCGAGAGTGTAACGTACCATGTAGCTGGCGGCGATGAGTTTCTTGTTGATGATGGTGTCGATGCCTATGTTTTGAGATATGTCGATATAGTCGATATTTTCCACCATGGCAATGGTTCTCTTCACGCCGAAGTTTTTAGCTTGTAGACAAGTCAGGATGTTGGTCTCTGTGTTATCTGTCACTGCTATGAAGGCGTCCATATCTTTGATACCTTCGTCTTCGAGAAGGTCGACGTTTCTTGCGTCGGCGTTGATGACTAAGGTGTTGGATAGAATATTGGTGAGTTCGTAGCAGCGGTTTTTATCCATCTCGAATATCTTGATGTTAAGGTCGTCTTCAAGACGTTTGGCGGTGAGTTTGCCTACGCGGCTGCCTCCGACAATCATCACATTATTGATGTTGAATTTTGTCTTGCCGCTGAGCTGCATGAGTTCTTTGATGGCGTGTGGCTTTGTTATGACATAAACGAGGTCACCTTCTTGGAACACGTCGTTAGCCTTAGGTATGAATGTGTTTTGTCGACGGTGTATCGCCAAAGCTCTGAAGTCGATGTGTTTGTAATTCTCAATGACTTCCTCCAATGTCTTGTTGATGGCTATTGCGTTAGGCTCTAATTTAATCATAAGAAGTTCGAGCTTACCGCCAGCGAAGTCGTGGGCTTCTGTTGCAACGTTTTGTTTCAGCAAGTTGATAATCTCTTGTGCTGCTATGTCTTCAGGAGATACTATGCCATCGATGCCGAGGTCTTGGTAGATACGCCAGTTTTCTTTGCTGAGGCTCTCCATGGTGTTGACACGGACGATGACTTTCTTGGCACCGAGTTTCTTTGCGAGGATACCTGTCAATAGGTTGATATGTTCATCATGTAAGACGGCAATGACGAGGTCGGCTTTCTTGACATTGGCTTGCTGCAAGACTCTTATTGAGGTAGAGTCGCCAACAATAGTCATCAAGTCGGATTGTTCTTCAATCATTTTAAGAAGTTCTTCATGCGGGTCAACGATGGTGATATTATGATCGCCATGTTCCAAGGCTTGTGCCAGATGCATGCCAACTTCGCCGTCTCCTGCTATGATAATATTCATAATTTATAGTTTACACAAATGTAATAAAAAACTTATACAATATTGAAATCGTCCCAATCTCTATGGACTGTGAAATAATTTCTGAAGCTCTTCAAAGATTCCATATCAATCTCAGCCTCGAGTATGCCTTCCATGTTGCCGCTTATCTCAGCTATAGTCCTACCCTTTCCATTGACTATTTTTGTCTCTCCAATATAAGATACATTGTTGTGGTCTGTTCCGACGCGGTTGACGCCAATGAAGTAAGCCTGATTCTCGATAGCACGAGCCGATAGCAGGGTGTTCCATATATATGATTTCTGCAACGGCCAGTTGGCTATGAGTATTGCCAAGTCGTATGCGAACTCACCGTCTTTATAGCTGTTGCGGAGCCATACTGGGAAACGGAGGTCGTAGCAGATGAAAGGTCTTATCTTCCATCCCTTATAATTGATGGTGATAAGCTCTTGACCGCAGTCGAGTTCTTTTTCGCCACCCATGAAAGTGTGACGTTTGTTATAGGCATGATAAGAACCATCAGGATTCATCCAGATGAGAGTGTTATGATTTGCCTTTGCTTGTTGTCCTGTTGTCTTGTTGTCTTGTTGACTTACAAACGAAGTGATAAAGCTGCCGCATATCACGCAGTTACGTTCTTTGGCCTTCTGACGAAGCCATGTCATTGTAGGACCATCTTCGTTCTCAGCGAATAGTTCTGCCTCAGCAGGGAAGCCTGTGGTGAAAGTCTCAGGTAAGATAATAATATCTCTGTCATCTTGAATTTTTGCAAAAAGCTCATCAAGATGCTTGAAGTTTTCTGAAGGGTTTCGAGCGATAATATCACTCTGTACGCAAGCTATTTTTAGTGTCATTTTAACTCAATTGTTAATTATTCATCGCATAAGCATACGCTCCGATTGCCACTGCTGACGATGTTCCGAGTTTAGTTGCGGTAACACCGATTTTCTTTGATGGGTCGTACCATACTTCTTTATCTGAGAAAGGCACTTTTATCATTTTGCCTGATGTTGCTGTGAAAGCTTTTCTGCCTTCTTCATCATCGAGGTTATATGCTGAAATCTCCATTCTAGGGATTTTATTTCCGTCCAATCCAGGATATGCTGTGTTGAGATGTTCAACGACTTTAGGCATAAATATCTTTGCTGCGCCAGAGAGACCGCCGCCGAGAACCACGATACCGTCGATGACAGTAGCGATGTTAGCTATGATGTCGGCCAATACTGTAGCGAATTCGTCCCATGCCTTGAGAGCTGCTTCTTTGTTACCTTCTTTGTTGCCCAGTGCAATCTCGCAGATGTCGAAAGGCTGTGGTGCAGCATCGAACTCAATGCCTGCCTCACGAGCATAGACGCGACGTACGCCTCTGATGCTGATAGAGTCTTCTGCGCTTGTCTGAGGATAGAGTATGTTTCTCATGCACCATACCTCTGCGCCTGCAGAGTTGTCGCCTTGCAACAGACGTCCGTCGAGGACCACGCCGCCGCCGGAGCCTGTGCCGAGAGTCAAGCCTACAAGGTTCTTGTATCTCTTAGGATTGCCTGCCTTTTCGAGAAGAGCGTTGACGTCTTTGAGTACGCCACCCAAAGCCTCGCCGTATGCGAATAAGTCACCGTCGTTGTTGATATATACTGGAACTTTGAACTCGTTTTCTAACATGTCTTTCAAAGCGACGCCACCTCTGAACAAAGGCAAGTTGGCGAGGTCGCAGATGATGCCGTTAGGATAATCAGCAGGACCAGGGAAGCAGAAACTGATTGCTGCAGGTTCGCCACATTGTTCCTTGAGACGCTTGAAACCGTCGATGATCTTTTGAAGCTGTTCCTCTAAAGTCTCTGAGGCTGTCTTGATTGTGAAAGGTTCAACGATTTCTTTATAATCTTGAACTGCTGAGAATTTGAATCCTGTGCCGCCGGCATCGAGGACGAAGATGATTTTCTTTGTATCCATGATATTTTATTTTTTTATTTTTTCTTTTCTATGTAAAAATTTCTCAACCCATATCATCCACATTAAGAATATGAAGAGATAGAATAATGTCTTGAAGAAATAATCGTGGAAGAAATCGAAACGTGTTGGGAATGGTATCATGCATAATGTTATACCTACTACTCTTACCACGTTAATCCATTCGATGATGACAAGACCTGCTGGTATGTACCATAACTTATGCTTCCAAGGTCCAGGGAAAAGCAACATCAAGAATACCCAGTGAAGCCACTGTTTAAGACTGGTACATTCAGGTGCCACATTGATGAATGAATAAGTGTCGTTACAATTCATGACACCAATAGTATGCTTATGTGTGATGATGTCAATGTTGAAGATATGTTCCAAGACCCAGCAGCTCTGGTTGAACAGCAAGGTCGATGCCGAATCAAATAATTGGTTGATATGATTCGCTATAGGAAAATAATTAACAGCCTGCCATCCTAAATAAAGGAAATGGAAGCTGAATATTAATGCTATAAACATTCCAACATCAATAGTTGAAGTGTATTTCTTGTCTTTGTATAATTCTTTTATTTTCTTAACGTAATTCATAACTCGTTTTTTATTGGCTAATGACAAAGGACAAATGACAAAAGTTTTTTTTCTTCCCCAATCTTTAGCCTTTAGCCATTAGCCTTTTGTCATCAATCATCCGATATCTCTTTCAAAGTAGCTTGATATGTTGTGAACATAAGAGCTCTTGAAATATATCCGAGATATTTTTTCCCTTCTACTATAGCAATGTTGTAGTTGCCGGAGCGTTCGAACTTTCTGACTATTTCTTCTACGCTATCTTCTGTTGTGATGAGATAATCGGGGAAGAGCATGATGTCTTCTATTGTTGTGTCGTATTGTTCTGGGTCGAATATGATTTTTCTTATAGAATCGAAGAGAACGTGACCTTTGAAGTTGCCGTTTTCATCTACCACAGGATAAATGTTTCTTCTTGATGAAGAAATTATAGGAAGGAGATCTTTGAGTGTCTGGTCGGCTCTTACTGTCAAGAAGTTTGTCTCGATGAGTTTGTTAAGATTCATCATGTTGAGGATGCTGACGTCTTTGTTGTGTGTTATTCTGACGCCTTTTTCGCTTACGGCTTTGGTATAGATGGAGTCTTTGAAGAAAGCTCTGTTGATAGCGAATGACAGAGCTGATACTATCATAAGAGGCACCATGAGAGAATAGCCGTTGGTTATCTCGGCGATGAGGAATATACCGGTGAGAGGAGCGTGCAACATACCAGCGATGACGCCGCCCATTCCGACGAGAGCGAAGTTGGTTATGTTAAGGCTGCCGAGTCCGAGGGTGTTGACAAATGATGCGAAGAACATTCCGGAGAATGCTCCTAAGAACAAGGCTGGAGCGAAAGTGCCTCCCACGCCTCCTGCTGCAAAGGTGAACGAGGTGGCGAAGGCTTTAAAAAGAATGATGATTAACATCAGGACTAATATTATCCATTTGTTATCTTGGAAACTAGAGAAGATTCTGTTCTCAAATAAGATGGAAGTGTCTCCGTTAAGAGCGGCGTTGATCGCTTCATAACCTTCGCCGTATAATGCGGGGAAGATGAAGATTAAAATACCCAAAGCACTGACACCTAATGCAAATCTTGTCCAAGGCGATTTTATCTTCTTTGATTTCTTGTCAACTTTGAAATAAACATACATGAAGTATGCCGAGACTAAACCGACAAACAATCCCAAGCCGACATAGAATAAAGAGTTGGATGGCATGAAGGCGGTGCTTGTGGTTATGGTATATTCGAAAGCTCTTCCTAAGAAATAATATGAAGTTAGGATGGCTACGAATGACGACACTATGATAGGTATCAATGATGCCATGGAGATGTCAATCATGAAGACCTCGATGGCAAAAATGATTCCCGTGATGGGAGCTTGGAAGATGGAAGCGAGAGCCGCAGCACAACCCATTCCGATAAGCACCACGATATTCTTCTGGTTGAGACGTAATATCTGTCCTATATTGGAACCGATGGCGGAACCCGTAGAAACCGACGGTCCTTCAAGTCCGACGGAACCACCGAAACCTACAGTAAGGGCACTCGTGATGATAGACGCAAAGGTGTTATAAGGTTTCACTGCTCCCTTGTTCTTCTGTATGGCATATAAAATACCAGGTATGCCGTGTCCGACATCTCTTTTTAAAATGAAACGACAGAAGACGATGGTAAGTAAAATTCCTATGGCAGGAAGGATGAAAAATAACAAACCATAATGGTCGTCGTGTGTGGCTATGTTATAGAAATAGTCTCTGATATAGTGAGCCAACTTCTTGATAATAATAGCTGAGAGACCTGCAAGGAAACCAGTTGGCACACTCAACAACAACATGAACTGCTTCTC
>JAZLEF010000036.1:0-5846 GCA_045615125.1 Bacteroidales bacterium | reverse complement strand
CGGTGCGCCGAGACATTGTCCCAACGGAATGATTACTTGTTTTGGAATAGGAAATGTTATTATGGGTTTGTCTGACGAAAGTTTATTTTCTTCAGGATGAACACCGCCTTTAGGGAATGTTTTCTTTGGATTCATACGCTTTATTCTTTACTTTCGTTATTAACTTCTTCTTTTACTTCAACTTTAGGTTTGCGAGGAGGGAAGTTGATAGCCATGATACTGCCTCTTGGACAAACGTCGACGCATTTGCGACATTGTTTGCACTTGTCTGGATTGATGTAGGCGAGTGTGCCACGCATCTCTATGGCTTCGAATGGACACTCCTTGAGACACTTCTGACATCCGATACAACCTACCTTACAATTCTTCATGGTGATGGCTCCTTTTTCGATGTTGACGCAGTTGACGTAGATACGACGGTTGTTCTTGCCTTTAGGACGAATCTCGATGATGCCTCTTGGACAAGCCTTGGTACATGTTCCACAGCCAACGCATTTGTTCTCGTCAACGACAGCGATGCCTTTTACAGGGTCGACGTGGATGGCGTCGAAAGCGCATTTCTTGACACAGTCGCCTAAACCAAGACAAGCGTTAGGACAACCGCTTCCTCCTGCAAACAATGTGTGTGCGAAAGCACAGATGTCGGCACCTTCGTAATGTGTCTTCTTAGGAGCGTTCTCGCATGTTCCATTGCAACGTACAACGGCAATCTTTGGCTCTTCAGCAGTGACTGTCAATCCTAAGACTGCAGCAACTTTCGACATGTCAGAACTTGTACAATTTAATCCGGCAAGACTGTTCTTGTCGGCAGCCGACTTAACACAGGCCTCGGCAAAAGCACGACAGCCTGCAAAACCGCAACCACCACAGTTGGCTCCGGATAAGTTGGATTCAACTTCGTCAATCAATGGATTTTCTTCTACTTTGAACTTCTGTGCGACTATGTAAAGAATAACCGCTAAAATGCCTCCCAAGACTCCGAGTACAATGAGAGAATAGAGTAAGATGTCGTTCACAATAATAGTTTTTAATGTTTAATATTTAATTTAGCTTTAGCTATTAGCTGTCAGGTCAGCATTAGTGAAAATCGTTCGTCGCGTAAGCTGTAGCCAAAACAAAATAGCTATCGCAAAAATAACAATTAATTTTAAAGAATTACATTTTTTTTAATGAATTTCGTATTCGAATTTACGTTTTATTTTGTTCCTAAATAAGAATAAAATAAGGTAATATGGTGCTAAGGCACCGATGGAAATTAACGCGTTGATGCCTTCGTCAAATTTAAATGCGTTCAGAATAAATATCATCCCTACTAATATTATCACAGGAATGACATACGCAAAGATAACGGCTCTGTTGGCCTGTCCTAATCCCATGCTTATTCTAACCTCTTGGCCTATTGATAATTCTTTGTCTTTAGGTCGTGGTATGTCGATGATTTTTTCTTTCATCTCCGACATGTTACATGCTCCTTTGATATTACAGGAAGCACATGCACTCTTCGATAAAATCTTTATTCGTACGTTGTCGTCGTCAATATCTATAATGATACCTTCGTGTGATATGCGTTGTTCCATCTGTTAAATTATTTTTTCAACAAATATAATTGTTTTTTTGAAAGTTTGTTTAATGAATTAATTTGTTATAAAAAAACAACTTGTTGTCTTGTTGTCTTGTTGACTTGTAGTCTTTTTTTATTATTTTCGCAAAAAAATATTTTTATGATTCAGATTTTATCTCTTTTATTTTATTTCATTGTACCCTACATAGTGATAGCACTCTGTCGCAAATATGCTGTCTTGAATAAGATAGGGGAAATACTTTTGCTATATATTATAGGTATTCTTGTTTCTAATATTTTTGTCTTTCCTCTTGGCCTCGGCGAGTCGATGAAAGGGATTCAAGACGGGCTTACGAGTGTGATGATTCTTCTCGCATTTCCTATGATACTCTTCGGCTGTGATTTTAAGAACTGGAAACTGAAAAATGCAATCGTCGCTCTTTGTATAGGATTGGTGTCGGTGCTTGTCGTCGATATACTTGGATTCTATATCTTCAATGATGAGCAGAGCGGATTCACTAAGATAGCTGGTCTTCTTGTTGGTGTATATACTGGCGGTACGCCTAACCTCGCAAGTCTGAAGATAGCCCTCGATGTAGATGCTGAGACTTATATCTTCGTCCATACCTTCGACATGATAATAAGTTTTGTTTATCTTGTTTTCTTGATGTCGTTCGGAATAAAAGTCTTTAGACTTTTTTTAAGACAACAAGACAACAAGACAACAAGACAACAAGACAGTAAGACAACAAGACAACAAGACAACAAGACAACAAGTCAAAGTTTAGCATATTCAGATATTTTTACCAAAAGACATTTTCCTATGACATTGGGTGCATTCGGACTTGCAATATTGATAGTAGGAGTGGGAATGGGAGTGAGTTTTATCATTTCAGGGAAAATAGATAATATGCTGGTTCTTATATTGACGATGACGACTTTATCAATAGCAGCTTCATTTTTACCTTTTGTAAGAAAAATGGAGAAAAGCTACGATGCGGGAATGTATCTTGTTTTGATATTCAGTCTTGTTGTCGCTACTATGGTAGATGTCACAGCCATCGATTATAAGGCTGGTGTCAATATAATAATGTATATAGCATTCGTTATTTTCTGTTCTTTGATACTGTCGATGATATTGGCTAAAATTTTTAAAGTCGATTCCGACACTATGGTGATTACATCGGTGGCTCTCATCAATTCTCCATTGTTTGTCCCGATGATAGCAGAGAGCATGAAGAATAAGAAGGTTATTATTACAGGAATAGCCGTAGGCGTCATTGGCTACGCCGTAGGTAATTATTTAGGAATTTTGGTTTACCAACTGTTGTGATATGAAAATAAATGTATCGGACATAAAAGAGAAGTTCTTCGCATTGAGGGATAAGCTGAAGTCAGTGCTTCGTTTGGTTAAGGTGCCTGGATTTGGTGGCGTTCCGCTTTATGATGTGCTTGTATATTTTGTAAGAGGTTTTACTCAGGTTAATCTGATAGACAGGGCTGCTGCTGTGGCGTTTTATGTTTTCTTGGCTTTGTTCCCGACAATCTTGTTCTTGTTTACCCTGTTGCCATATTTCCCATTACAAGGTATCACGCAAAATGTTTTGGAGGCCTTGCAATCTATATTGCCTCCCGGTACATACGAGAGCGTGGCTTCGACTATAAATCAGATTATGTCGATAGAACATGGAGGTCTTATGTCATTAGGTCTCTTGCTTGCGTTCTACTTCAGCACTAGTGCGGTGAGTTCGTTCTTCAGAGGTTTTAATATGGGAGACAACGAATTTGGACATGTCTCGTTCATTAAGATACAAGTGTATTCTATTTTGGTGATGCTTATGTTTGTGTTGCTGCTAGTAGTTTCAATAGCGTTGATTACGGCAGGCGAGAGGATTTTGCCTATTTTCTTTACCAAGATACATTTCTATAATGATTTTGTGGTTTTCCTGATTAACATAGTGAGATGGCTGATTGTCATCTTTGCCATGATAATTGCGATGTCGTTGTTATATCATTTCGGCAATCCGAGGAGCAGGAGATTCAAGCTGTTTACGCCAGGTTCTCTTTTGGTTGCAGCTTTGTTTATTATTGGCACCATATTATTTAACTTCTATATCTCCAATATCTCCACATACAACCTTTTGTACGGCTCCATCGGAGGTTTGATAATTTTTGTCATCTGGATTTATTTCAATTGCATCTTGATATTGATAGGCTATGAGCTTAACAAGAGCATAGCGAAAGCACAAGATATAGTCTTTATGTTCCCTGATATTAAACAAATAGAAGATAAGGAACGTGGAAGGGATGTTGGAGACGGAGACGGAAACGGATGACGGAGACGGAGACGGATGGCGGAGACGGATTTTGGAGACGGATGACGGAGACGGATATTTTTTTTGTTTATTAGATATTAAGAATCTTAGAAAAATTTAGAGACTACAAGACCACAAGACTACAAGACTACAAGTTTTTTTTGTTAGGAGCTGTTTTTGAACTTTGGCTTTTGAACTTTTTTTTAGTGATGAAGTGATGAAGTAATGATATTATTACATTCCTCAATTCCAGAGTTCCTCAATTCCTTAAGTCCCACAAATCCCCTTTTAAGGTTCCACTCTAAAGTATCCGTAATACTGCTCACCATTGCTTAATGTGATGTCCATTCTGTAATAGCCGGCATCTGCAACCGTTGAGCTTTGAACTTTAAACTTAAAAAACGAGAAAGGATTTCAGAAGCAAATTCCTAAATCCGTCTCTCTTTTCTCAAATATTTTATATTTTAAATGACAATGACAATCCAGCGGTGTCGAAGTGTGGATTTGGTGCATAATATCTGTATGCTATTGATTTGCCATAAAATACACCTAGGGCTACATTTTTACTTATATTGAAATCTATTTCGGCCATTCCGCTGAAACAAGATGTTAATATCATTTCTGTCATAAAATCGTTGCTGTAATCTAAAATGTCGTTGTATGCATACGCCATCATTCCTCCTGACAATGACAATTTAAGATTGACAATATCCAGGCACCTAACCTTTCCTCTAACGCCTAATTGCAATGCATTGCAGAAATACATCGGTTGAACAAATGTGGGAGTATCTTCAGTGCTATATGCATCTGATGTAGATAAAGATACCATAAGATCCATGTTTTCAATAAGACTGTATGAATAGGACACATTTAGATTATAACCTAAAATTGGCTTTGAATTTTTTGCCACTTCACTTAGTGACAAACCAGTTTTAACTTCAACGTAGCTGTTGCCTTTGTTTGTCTGCGACATGCCAAATAATGGAATTAAGGCCAAGATGATTAACAATTTAATTTTCATAAGATTTATTTTTAATATATTTAATGTTTTAATAACAATTTATTAAAAAAATTATTGTCCACAATTTGTTAAAAAAAATTTGTCCTTCTTAAAAGTACTTGCTTGCTTAATTTGTTACTTCTCATGTTATAATAATTTAAGTTAAAATTAAATAAGATTATTTTAGCTTCATTAACGTCTCTGTAAATAGCATTATGCTTCCTTTTTTACAGAGACGAAAGTTTGATAAACTTGTTCTTTCCTATTTTGAATATTGTTTTCATGATTTGGTCTTTTTAGTGATGGAGTAATGAAGTGATGATATTATTACATCCCTCAAATCCTTAATTCCTTAAGTCCCTCAAATCCTTAAGTTCCTCAAATCCCTCAACTCCTCAAATCCTAAAAAAGAACCCCAGAAAATTTCTGAGGTTCTGAGTTCTTGAGGTTTAAAATCTTATCTCACAACAATCTTGTCATTAAATGTTGTGCCATTATCGAGAACAACTTTCATCATATAGACGCCGTTCGATAAGTCGTTGATGTTGACAGTTTCCAAATTGAAGTTCTGTTCGTGATACATCTTTCCGTCTAAGCCGTATATCTCTACTTTTTCTGCATTGACATCTGGCGAAAAACTGATGTTGATAACATCATTAGCCGGATTTGGATAGAAGCTGTATGGGCGTATATTATTAGGATTTTCAGAGATGGCCGTACCGTTGTTTTCAAAGATGATAACCGATGAATAAGTGCCAACGATACCCCAACTTCCAGTATTATTTCCTGCTAATACAAGACCGCCATTTTCAAGAATGTCAATACCTGTATAATTACCAAAACAACTCATTCCTTCTTTACAACAGCGTTTCCATAAAAGATTCAAATCCTTATCGAAATACCCTACATACAAATTTACATCATTATGACCATCAGCCTCACTCCATATACAATACAAACTGCCATCTTT
>JAZLEF010000035.1:0-9646 GCA_045615125.1 Bacteroidales bacterium | reverse complement strand
TTCATTACTACATTACTAAAAAAAGTTCAAAAGCCAAAGTTCAGAAGCCAAAGTTCTTCTATTTTTGAAGTTTTTAGATTCGAATAGTCTCTCGGGGACGATTTCAGGTGTTGAAAGTTTCTCGCATAGTCGCAAAGTATCGCAAAGTAAAGTAATTCTCTGCGTTGTTCAGCGTCTCTGCGAGAAGAAGCAGAGACGGATAGTGGATATTGGAGACGGATGTGGATGTTTTAAAATTCAAACACGACGGTGTGGCTCAACGTGTAAACCATTCGTCTTTAAAGTTAACTAAATATATTTTTTCTTTGGCTCGGGTGATGGCGGTGTAGAGCCAGCGTAAATCTCCTAATTCTAGCATAGTGTCTTCTTGTATATATGGGGCTTCTACAAACACATTGTTCCATTGTCCGCCTTGTGTCTTGTGACATGTTAGGGCGTAACCGAACTTTACTTGTAAGGCATTGTAATAAGGATTGTCTTTCATTGCCTTACGTCTGTCTGTTGCTCTTGGTATATCCATATAGTCTTCTTCCACGGCATGATATAGTCTCTTGGCTTCTTCGTTGGAGAGGGCAGGTGAGTCGCTATATAATGTTTCCATTATTATCTTTACTGATAAACTTGGGGCTTCTTCATAGTCGGATAATACTATGTCAACATCGGCGAAATGAAAACCATACATCTCCTCAAACTTGTTTATTCTCTTTATCTCTATCATATCGCCGTTGGCGATGAAGGAGACGGGGGACGGGGTCGGGGACAAGGACGGGATTTTGGATACGGATGCGGATGCGGAGACGGAGACGGAGGCGGATGACGGGTTATTACTTGTAGTCTTGTAGTCTTGTAGTCTTGTAGTCTCTTCCTTACTCCAATAGTAGTTGTTCTTCACCACCATGAGTTTGTCGCCTGTGGAGAGTTCGCCTTCTTCTTGCAGCACTCTGCTTCTGATGGCTTGGTTGAACATATTGGCTCTTTTGTTAGAGCGGCATATCACGACGGCTTCGTTGTTGTTTCTCTTGTCGCCGAAATTGTTCCATAATAACTCCTCGAACGACATGGGGTCTATCTTTTCAATGTCATGGAAGTCGTTAATGTTCAATAATGGTAATTCGTATTGGCTGTAGTTTATTAGCTGTTGGCTATTGTCGGACATCAAATTACGGATTTTCGTTGCGTTGTTTAATATTCCTGAGTCGAGGTTTTGTCGCATCACCTCTTTCATTTCGTAAGAAGCGAGTGTTAGTGAGAAGCTGTTTTTCAGTATGTTGAAGTCCATAGCGGGGGAGAAGTCGAGTCCCACTGGCGGCAGCTGTGCGGAGTCGCCGATGAGCAGGAGCTTACAACAGCTGCCGCTGAAGACGTATTCGATGATGTCGTCCAATAGTGAACGAGACCATGAATATCCGTCACCTTGGTCGGAAATCATAGAACACTCGTCAACGATGAATACTGTGTCTTTTGCTTTGTTTTCGGCACGTACCATACGAAATTCTCCGTTGGCATTGACTTGAAATCGGTATAACTTTCTATGTAATGTAGATGCTGTTTTTCCTGTATAGTTAGTCATCACCTTGGCGGCTCTTCCTGTGGGAGCGAGCAGCTGATAGCGCATGCCTATGCTTGGCAAAGTCTTAACCAAGGTAGAGACTAAAGTGGTCTTACCTGTACCGGCATATCCTCTTAACAGATATACAGGTCTTTCTTTTTCTGACAAGATGAAAGCTGAAAGATGATACAAGACCTTGGCTTGTCCTTCGGTAGGAGTGAAGCCGAAATTATTTAATAATATATTAAACAGAGTGTTTCTATCCATAATAATAAAATATTAGAATGGATAACCTAAGCCGAAGTTGAGGACGAAGTCGTTGAGCTGTAACTTGCTTATTCTCCATCGTTGACCTTCTGGATAAGCTGGGTTTACTATAGGAGCAGCGATGTCGAGACGGAAAAGTAAGATGCCGATGTCGAGACGTAATCCAAATCCAGCGTCAGCAGCAAGTTGTTTATAGAATGTGTTGAAGTTAAACTCTCCGCCAACGAATGTCTCATTCTCATTCATTGTCCAAATATTACCGATGTCGGTAAAGACTGCACCTTTGAAGACTTTATAGATAGGGAAACGATATTCTAAGTTAAATTCTAATTGTATATCACCAATTCTTTCAATATTGAGATTGTCGGGATTGCTGAATGTTCCAGGGCCTAACTCTCTGAATTGCCATCCTCTCATACCGTTGGAGCCTCCGGCAAAGAAACTCTTTTCAAAAGGCATATCGTTTGAATTGCCGTAAGGGATACCTGCACCTAACATAAAACGTGTTGCAAGTTGATTCTCGCCTATGGTGTAATGGTAATATCTGAAGTCTAAGGCTAAACGAACATATTGTGCGTATCTGATACCGAGGATTTCGTGGTAGTTGTCGACGGTCTTTATCAGTCCTGTGTTATTGAAGGCAGAAAGTAGGAGACCACTCGATTGTATATTAGCTTTCAAATAGAAGAAGTCATTTAAAAATCTCATATTCTGATTGCTGAAGATATAGGTATAATCGAGACCAAAAATCAAGTGGCTCGTATATTGGTCTTTAATACGTTGGTTGGTTTCTTGTTCTAAAATTTCTTCAAAAGAAGGAGTAGGAACGACTTTAACGCTATTTAATGTCAAAGGTGAGAATATGTGTTGTTCATGTTCGTTGCTCATCCAGTTGTAACCGTATGTCAATAATGCTATCTGTCGTTGATAGATAGGTCTTGACTGATAGTTGTAACCTAAAGTCAAAGTGGTTCGCGGTTGATATTCTTTGGCGAAGTTGTTGAATTTGATAGGACTTATGAACTTAGGGAAATATATACTTCCTTCTATACCGAATTCCTTGGTATTGAAAAGGCTGGTGTTGCCTTCATTATCCAAGACCGACTGCATCTGTGTTCCAGCTTTGGTGGTGATACTAAGAATCTCTGATCCTTTGAAAATATTTCTGTTGCGGTAGGTAAGACTGCCTTGCACGCCATAGTCACCGCTTGAGTTGGTGGCTTCCACCTGTAAGCTGTAGAAGTTTACTTTGGTTCTGTTTAGTACGATATTGCAATTCAAAAGATTGATGCTGTCGTTGTCGCTTTTAACAGATTCAAAGTCGATGTTGGTTAGGTTGTATATCTTTAAATTGTTGAGTGACTTATATGTCTGTGTTACTGAATTGAGACTGTATGGCTGATTGCTGTGAATATGTACCAGATTGTCGAATGTTTTGAAACGTATCTGAGGGTCGCCGGTATAAATGAAATTGATAGCGTCTTCATTATGACGGCTTCCGAATTTGTATGTATGAGTTACGGTGTCAATAATACCACCGCTCATCGAGGTGCCTTTAGGATATATGTAAATGTTGTTGATATAATATTTCTTATGACTCTCGGTTTTCTGTGTGGCAGGATCGATGGCGTCTTCTATTCTTATGTTGATATTAGCTTTACGTGCGGATAGGTTGGTGTCAATCTCCATAAAGATATAATCTTTGGTGAAATAGTAGTAGCCATTGTTTTTGAGGTATTCACTTATCATGTCACGTTCATCATCTAGGTCGAAGGCGTTGTAAATGTCGCCTTTCTGAACTGGTAGGTCTTTCTCAATCTTCTTGATATAATTATATATGGAAGTGTCATTGATGTTGTATGTTATGTTGTTGACGGTATATGGTTGGGTAGGGTAGATACCGTAAATGACTTTTCCAATGCCTCTTTTATTTGCCACTCTTGTTGATATGGCAGTGTAGAAATAACCTACGTCGTTGAGATATTTGTTTATCTGTGACACGGATTTTTCTTTTAAGTCATCGTTGAAATAGACGGGCTTCTTTCCAATGGTTTTGTTTACCCATTGGAAGAATTTCTTGTCGGTCTTGTCCTCTGTCTTATAATAGATCCATGTCGCTGGCATGAATCCAAGGAATTTTGGCGTTGATGACTGTGTTATATAAGGGTAGATGTCTGACTTCGTAAATTCAACGTTTTGGGCATAAATCTCCACCACATTTTTCTTGAGTATCATCTTGTCCTCAGGAATATGTTTCCTCATGGAGCATGATACCAAGAATAGTAGTGATATGAATAATATGACCTTACTTGTTTTATTCACGATATGATTTTTTCTCTACAAATATATAATTTTTTTAAAAGTAAAAATCTCAATTATACAACTTCTGCCACTGTAAAGTTGCTGCCTCCCACAAACACGAGGTCGCCTTCTTTAGCGTTGGCGCAGGCGTTGGCGTAAGCGTCTTTTACAGAATTATAAACTTTACCTTTCAAGCCGCATAGTGTTGCTTTCTCAGCTAGAATGTCGGCACTGAGTCCTCTTGGTATGTCGGCTTTGCAATAATAATATTCAGCTTCTTTAGGCAAGAGTTCCAATATACCGTCAATGTCTTTGTCGTTGACGACGCTCAAAACGAAATGCAGTCTTTCAAATTTTGTCTCAGCCAGCTGACGTTTCACCTCGTTGATGCCAGCAACATTATGTCCTGTGTCGGCAATAGCCAAAGGATTTTTGTTGATGACCTGCCATCTTCCCATCAGACCGGTGTTATTCACGACATTCAACAATCCGTCGCTGATATTGTTTTGGCTGATGTTGAATTTATCTTTCAAGATGTCTAAGGCACAGATGATGGTGGCCAGGTTCTTCTTTTGATAATTTCCTAATAATGGGAATTTCAAGTCGTTGAGATATGTCTCTTTGTTTTTGTAAATATCGTAGCAGTGATATTCCAAAGCCAAACCTTCTTTCTTTTGGCAGTCGAATATCTGGTCGGCGAAATATATAGGGCTGTTTTTTTCTCTGGCAGTATTGATGAATACGTCTTTGCTTTTCTCTTGAGTCTCGCCTATTACAACAGGAGTAGCTTCTTTGATGATACCAGCTTTTTCTACTGCTATCTTTTCTTCGCAGTCGCCGAGGAACTTGACGTGGTCTAGGGAAATGTTTGTCACGAGGCTGAGCTCAGGATGTATGATGTTTGTAGAGTCGAGGCGTCCGCCCATGCCTACTTCAATGATAGCGATGTCTACTTTCTCCTTGCTGAAATAATCGAAAGCCATTGCCACAGTCATCTCAAAGAACGACAGTTCTAATTCTTCTAATTTTTGTTTATGTTGATCTATGAAAGATACTACTTTGTCTTCTGGTATCATGTCACCGTTGATACGTATTCTCTCTCTGAAGTCGCGTAGGTGAGGGGATGTGTAGAGAGCTGTCTTGTATCCTGCTGCTTGGAACACCGATGCCAGCGAGTGAGATACGCTGCCTTTGCCGTTGGTTCCAGCTATATGTATTGACTTGAAATTATCTTGAGGATTGTTTAAATAGTCGAGTATTTCTATTGTATTGTTGAGGTCGGCTTTGTATGCTGCTGCACCAATACGTTGATACATCGGAAGTTTGTTAAACATCCAATTTAAAGTCTCGTTGTAATTCATATTGTTATGTTTTATTGTCTTATGATAAATGTATAAGTTATCGTTCCGCTTTGTATTTCTGGAGCATTGTCGTCTTTGTTGAACACCGATTTTCTTGCTGCTGTCAGTGCCGACTCGCGCATCGAAGAATCCACTATGGTTGTTCCTCTTCCTATGTTAGCTTCGACGACTCTGCCGCTTCGGTCAACTTTAATCTCGACGACAATCTTGCCTTCTTCGCTGAAGTCTTTGCTTGGTGAGGAGATACTTTTTGCACCGCGGCCACCGAGGTCGTAGGATGGACCACCGCCGCTGCCGCCATTACCTTCATATCTCTCAATGTCTTTCAAGCCATTAGGGTTACCCTGCTCCCCAATGCCTTTACTATTACCTTCAGAAGATACAGAATTGTTGTTCTTAGGTACCTGGAAAATAGCCCTCTGATTAACAACAGGCTTCTCTTCAATCACCTGTTCTTGTTCTTGTTCTTGTTCTTGTTCTTGCTCTTGTTCTTGTATCGACGGAATATCTTCCTCTTCACTCAAGATCTCTTCTTCAACTTCATCGTTTGCTGTCTCTTCTATTGGCGGCTGTGGAGCTTCAACAACTTCTTGGCTCGTCGCTTCTTTGTCTTGTTGACTTAACGCCTCAGCATACATGCCTAAGTTGACTTCTACTCCTGCCTCGCCAGGAAGAGGTAGCGGAGTTCTGAAACATAAAGTGAAAAGCAAAACAAGAACTATTGCGTGAAAGACAACAGTGCCGATGATTCCGTATATCTTATTCTTGTTTTTATTTGTCATTTCTTATTTGATGTTGCTAACAAAACCTTATGTTTATTGTCTGTTTCTTTGTTTATCTCGTTGACAGCATCGATGATGTTGACAATATATTGAACTGCGACGCTCTTGTCGGAACGAATCACCACCGTGCCTTCAATGTGTCCTGCCAATGCCGCATGTATCTCCGTCTGTAACTGTCCTTCGCTGATAGCTCTTTCTTCTATATAATATTGATTATTGTCATCGACATAAACGGTGATGGTCTGCTTCGACATTGTCTTGCTGTTACTTGAAGGAAGCAATAACTTGATGGCGTTAGGCGCGACCAATGTTGATGTCAACATGAAGAAAATTAACAGAAGAAAAACTAAATCCGACATCGATGACGAATTGAAGTCAATCTTTCTTTTATTTCTAGATTTTATTGCCATAGTTTCCTTGATTTAATTCATAATTCACAATTCATAATTCATAATTAAAATTGTGCATTATGCATTATACATTATGAATTGATTTAAGCTGGTTCGTTTAATACATCCATGAACTCGATGCTCTTGCTTTCGAGAAGGTTGACAACATTGTCGATTCTTGATACAATGATGTTGTAGAGTATGAAAGCAATGATACCAACGATGAGACCACCTACTGTTGTCACCATGGCTTCATAGATACCAGCAGAGAGTAATTCTATGTCGATGTTATTTCCTGCCATCGACATGTCGTAGAAAGCTCTAATCATACCTGTGACTGTTCCGAGGAATCCGAGCATAGGAGCTGCTCCTGATATCATGCCTATCAAGGCTACTCCTTTTTCTAACTTGCTGACTTCGAGATTGCCTACGTTTTCTATGGCTGTCTGAATGTCGTTGAGAGGCTTGCCAATACGAGAGATGCCTTTTTCTATCATTCTTGAGATAGGAGTGTCTTTTTCTTTGCATAATGTCTTGGCATCTTCCAATCTGCCTTCAATCATATAATTGCGGATGTTGTCCATGAAGTTGTCATCTTTCTTAGAGGCCTTGTTGATAGTGATGAATCTCTCTGTGAAGATGTATATCGCTACTACTGAGAATATAGCGAGTATGAGCATAATCCATCCTCCTTCTTTTGCTAATTCCCATAATGATAATTTAATCTCTTCTGCTTCTGGAGAATTGATAAGGTCGCCTGTGACCTGAAGAACAATACTTAATAAATTCATATTACTATATTTTTTATTATTTAACTTTCTTTTTATTAAAATATTATAAATTATTTGGCATCCAAATTTTTCCGCTAGAGCTGTCGGATGATGCTCCTGTAACTGACGACAGCACATTGATTTTTCCTTCCAACTTTAATGCTGCGAGGAATGCGAAGATAAGAGCTTCTTTGTAATCCACTATCAAAGTGTCGGGTATTATTATTTCATGTTTGCTTAATGCGCTTATCCTGTCGATGAGGAATTTGTTTTTCGCGCCTCCGCCTGTGATGAGCATCTTGGTGGCATCCAGATGTTGGGTGGCGTCGGCAATCTGTATTGCGATATGTTCTGTTGCTGTTGCCAATAAGTCGGCGACGGATAAGTCGGATTCGTCAACGATTTTATGTTGTACGTTTTCAAAGAATTCTCTTCCCAAGGATTTCGGTGCTTCTTGTCTGTAATAAGGATTTCCGTTCAAGATGTCTAATAATTCCTTGTTAACCTTACCTTGTTTAGCGATATTGCCGTTGTTGTCGTAGTCGTATCCTAATTTTCCTGCGAGGTAGTTGAGCAGTTGGTTAGCCATGCAGATGTCGTAGGCTGTACGTTGGCCGTCTGTCTCATACGAGACGTTGGCTATTCCGCCAATGTTGAGACAGATAGGATATTCTGCGAATAGATGACGGTCGCCTATTGGTACGAGAGGCGCACCTTGTCCGCCTTTCTCCACGTCTTCAGTGCGGAAGTCGTTGATGGTCATGATGCCTGTTATGTCGGCAATTTCTTGTCCGTCGCCTATCTGAAGGGTGAAGCCTTCTTCTGGACGGTGGAAGATGGTATGGCCATGTGACGCGATGAGCTTAGGCTCCATCTCATATTTCTTGATAAATTTCTTGGTTATGGTTCCTAAATATCTTCCGTATTCTTTGTCTAGTTCCTTGAGTTCTTCTTTGTCTTTGTTGAAGGCTGAGCTGAGCTGTTCTTTCCAATATTCGGAATATGGCACGTTGCCGGCTTCCACAATCTGGAAAAACCATTTCTTGTTGTCGTGACTGAAGTTGACGTATGCAATGTCAACGCCGTCGAGCGAACTTCCTGACATCAATCCTATTACTTTAAAATCTCTCATGATTACAAAACATTAACGATTTTTTCTAAATGAATGCCGTTGGAACCTTTTATTAAAATTTTCTTTCCAGTGATATTATTGTCGTTGATATATGCAAGCAGCTCGTCTACGTCGGTGAAGGTATTGAATCCTTGACCTGCTGTCTTCTTGAATTCGCTGCCAACGAGTATGACGTCTTCAAACTGAAGTTCTCTGATGAGGCTGATGATGGCTTGATGTTCTTTCTCGGAATCCTTGCCGAGTTCTCTCATATCGCCTAGTATTAATAAGGAGTTATCCTTGCTGATATTTCTGAAGTTTTTAATGGCGTGATGCATACTCACCGGATTGGCGTTATAAGCGTCCATTACTATTTCGTTTTTCTCGCTTTTTATGAACTGCGAGCGGTTGTTGGTAGGAGTGTAGCTCTCTAATGCTTCTGCGATGAGTTCTTTTTCAATATTGAAATAGCTTGCTACCGAGATAGCTGCCATCACGTTTTCAAAGTTATAGTCACCGACTAAGTTGGTCTTTATTTCTTTCTCATCCCATTTGATTCTGAGGTAAGGGTTGGAAGAAACTATCTCTGCATTGATGTCGGCATTTTTGTCTTTGCCGTATGTCAGGGTGTCGATGTCTTTTGCCAAATCCATCAGAAGTCCGTTGTCGTGGTTGACGAAGAGTCTTCCGTTTTTGTTTCTGATGAAGTCGTACAATTCGTTTTTGGTTTTTACCACGCCTTCGAAGCTGCCGAATCCTTCAAGGTGAGCCTTGCCGATATTGGTGATAATTCCGAAGTCGGGTTTTGCTATAGAGCAGAGCTGTGCTATCTCGTTAGGATGGTTGGCTCCCATTTCCACAACGGCCATCTCTGTGTCGGGCTTGATACGTAACACGGTGAGAGGTAGTCCGAGGTGATTGTTGAAGTTACCCTGGGTATATATTATATTGTATTTCATGGAAAGCACGGCGGCTGTGAGTTCTTTTGTCGTTGTCTTGCCGTTAGTTCCAGTGATGCCTATAATAGGGATGTTGCATTTCTCTCTGTGTAGACGTGCCAGTTCTTGAAGCGTTGTCAGGCTGTCGTCGACGATGAAGAGACGTTCGTGCTGTGGG
>JAZLEF010000034.1:0-4420 GCA_045615125.1 Bacteroidales bacterium | reverse complement strand
TTTGTTAAGGTAGCATGGTTTCATACCAAAGACAATCATCTTGATGTGATTGATGACAAATTATATTATTTTGATCATTTTAACAGTAAGATTCTTACTTACGATGAAGGTATGAATCTTCTAAATGAATGTGAAATTACTTATCCGACTAAGGAGGATTTTTGGCAGCATAAGATTTATAAAGATAAAGCCTTCGGAAAATTCTATACGATATTTGGTTCTGCGGTAAATGAGATTGATGTCATGACAGGAAAGACAAGTGCAGTGGCGAATGCAAACCAGTGGCTTACAGAAAAGATAATCATTCATAAAGGAAACTTATATGCCGTTACGAAGAAAAGAAATGCCTTGAATCATTGGGAGTCGTATATTGAAAGGATTGGGTTATGAAAAAACTGTTTCTTATAACAACGTTTCTATTCCTCTGCGGAACAATATCTTTCTCGCAGCAAAAAAAGGAATCTCTTGTAAATATTGAGGTTATAGTTTCCGACAATTCAGGCAATGTCTTGAAAGATGTCGCTATTTATAATTCTAAAAACAATCTTATCGGCATCACCAACCATGAGGGTATCACATGGATTACGGCTTACCTTAAGGATGTCGTCATTTTCTCGCATCTTAGCTTTGAACCAAAAATCATTAAGTTGTCTGAACATGATATGTATGAGGAGGTGTTCAACGTCTTCAAGATGATTGTGACCATGGAAGAAAAAACACATATACTTCCAGAAGTGACAATTGTTGAGAACGCTCCTCAACTTGCATACAAGAACAAAGATGTCTGGGTGCTGGATTATTCTGTCAATGAAAAAGGTATTATGGCGGTGACGACAGACGGAAAAAAATCTCAACTACTGCATCTTGGTTTTGAACAAGATACGATATCAATAAAGAAGATAGATAAGAAACTTGACAATCTGTTCAGAGAGATTCTCTATCAAGACCTTTTCGGCAACACACATCTCTATTCTCTTGACTCTGCCTTTCAGATATATTCCGAGAAAGACAAACTTGAACTTCTCCATGGCGTGACTCTTGAAAAACACAAATCCACTTTTGGCAACCTTTATGCATTGACCGACAGTATTGTCGTGACAAGAAATGAGTTTTACAGCGGACAGGAAATCGTGTATTTCATGACAAACAGAAACAATGGCAAGTCGGAAGTTTTATGCGATGTTTATGGTTCTTCTCTTAAGATGGCGAAGAATTGGCGCATTGACAATATACGTCTTAGAAGGGCGCTTAATCCTGGTTCAAGTGATTTTGTTAATCCATACGAAAGACCTGAAGAATGGAACAATTTCGAAGAAGATATGATAAAACGCCTTATGCTTCAGGAGATTTATGTTCCGTTGTTGAATGTAGATAATAAGATTTATATCTTCGACTTCCAGAAAGATTATGTGTATAAATATGATGAACAAGGAGAATATCTTGGCAAGAAAGAAATAAGTTTTCATCTTAAAAGCAAATACGCTAGGAGAGACGCTCCTGGCAATCCGTGGGACAAGAAACTGATTTACGACAAGGCGAGAAAAGAATGTTACGCACAATTCACTAGCGACGGCACCGTGACTTTGAAGAAGATTGATTTGGAAAGCGGAAATGTCATCGCCACTTATGTCCTTGACGACCATTATTTCCCGGAAAACATACAAGTGTATGACGGCGTGGTTTATTACCAATTCATCGACAACAGAATGACATTCGGCAAAGACTGCAGAAGTCTGTATAAGATGGAACTTTATTAATTAGGAGTTTGGAATTAGGAGTTAGGAGTTGAGTTAACTTTATGAAAGAAATAGCCTGAAAGGCTTTAACATATATAACGTACGGCATCGCCGTATAATAGAAAATAGGAGATATAACCATGAAAAAACTACTTCTTATAACATCGCTGCTTATGCTCTGTGTAATGTCTTTCGCGCAGAATGATTATTCCGTTGTGAAAGGAAACGTTGCTGAGAAGAATGTCAACATCTCCATTATCAATACCGACTTTGGCGTAAGTTCCGACAACAATGGCGACTTCATCATGATGCTACCTAAGACGGAAAACAAAGTCGGTCTGTTGTTTTCATGTATCGGTTATGAAGACACTTTGGTAAGCGTGATTCCTAATCGTGATACGATAAATCTTAACTTCAAGATGAAAGAAACAATGTATATGCTTGAAGCGGTAGGCGTGAGCGCTGACAAGATAAGACATTACAGCGAACCGGCATACGTCATGTTCGATTTTGAGATTTATGACGACAAGGTCTTTATATTACAGAGAAAATGGAACACTTTGAAAGAATCTAGGATTTTAGTTCAAGATTTATGGCTCTATCCGATTGACACCATCAATATCCCGCAACATATTGAATCTGAAAAGATAATAACCGACTGCACAGAAAATTGTCAACTGATAGGAAAAGATTCCGTTTATCAGATTGTGAGAACAGATGATTCATATAAACTGATGTTTCCTACAGAAAAGGAACGTTATAATAAGGTTTTGAATAATATTATTTTCATGACCGATAAATACATTTATTTCAATGAGTTACTTATGGATGGGTATATTTCCAATTTCTTCAGGATTAAAAAAGAGTCCAAAGAAAAGGAGATGATGTTTGTCTGTAACGACATGAAATCGTACAGAGATATCAAAGTTGAAAGACAATGGCATATTGATCATCCTATGCTTGGGCTTGGTGGTCCTAGTGCTGATGACTGGGAACGCTTTGTCAAGTTTGCATGGTATCATACAAAAGACAATCATCTTGACATATTCGACAAAACCTTATATTATTTTGATCATTTCAACGGTAAGATACTTCGTTATGATGAAGGTATGTATAAACTTGGAGAATGTGATATTGTTTATCCAACGAAGGAAGACTTTTGGCGTTATAAGATATATAAAGACAAAGCCTTTGGAAAATTCTATACCATATTCGGTTCTGTAGTAAATGAAATCGATGTCGAAACAGGAAAGACGACAGCTGTAGCAAAAGCTGATAGCTGGCTTACAGAAAAGATAATCATCTACAAAGGAACCCTCTACTCGGTTACAATGAGAAGAAACGCCTTGAATGAGTTTAAATCGTATATTGAAAGAATTGAGATTGATTAGGAATTGAATCTCCCGTAGAGGCACACGGACGTGTGACTTGAAAATTGGAAATTGCAGCCTGAGCTTGTAAAAGGTTATACTAAAAATATCCTTATCTCGTTGATTTAAAAAAATAAAACCATGAAAAAACTAATCTTGTTTGTCTTGTTGGCACTGGCAATGCAATCTTGCGTTATATGCATTCCAAATAAAAGAAACATCCGTTATGCACAGTTAAGTGATAATATAGAATGTATTGGCGCAGAATCGTTGAAAGCATTGATTACATCAGATACCACGAAATATAAAGTGGTCGTTTTTTACAGCGTGTGTTGCGGTCCTTGTATGATGCATTTTGAAAAGACATATTATCCTGCATTTGCTAAATATCACGACAGCATAAATTTCTATTTTATACATGAGAACACAGGAGGCATCAGGGATGTTCGAAATCATCTTGAACATTACGGCATGTATGACGGAAAGGCGTTTTGTTTCTTAGATCTCGAAAACACAGATTTCCATTACGATAATATTCAATTTCTTAACAACATCGCAAATTATATTTTTGACACAGAACCTAAAATTAATGGTAATTTCGGAACACCTTTCGAATTGATTGTAAGCAAAGACAACAAAGTTCTCAAGCAGCTTACTAATACACCCACATCTGGTTCTGCATTCACAACTATGCAGTTGTGGCAGATAGAAATCGATAAGATACATAAAATCAACTTCGATTCAATCTACAGACAAGATTTAGATTTTGATCTTTACAATAATCTTCCGGTCTGTACCGAAGAACATTGTCCGATTTTTTAAGCAAAAAACATTATATTGGATTAAGTTACTTGGTAAAAATGTCTAAATGTGGAAAATAATTGAAGTAAGTTCAATGCTATATTAAGGTTCAAAAAAATGCAGTCTTGTTGTCTTAAAAAAATAAAACTATGAAAAAATTATTAACAATCATCACATTGGCATTACTAATGCAATCTTGTATATGTATAAAGATTATACATCCTTCTTATGTTGAAGCAAGTTTTATGAGAAATCTGACGTCGGAGCAGAAAAACAATGTCTACTGGACTTCCGACAGCACATCTCTGATAAATCTGACTAATGATGGTCGCATCTATGCCGTTAATCCTAATCAGATGAAAGAACTGCTTGCTACAAAAGAAAAAGCAATAATTTACCGCTGGTTGCCAATATGTAAATCAGAGAATTGTACTTCATTGGGCTTGACTCAATCATATTGCGATGAAAAAGGCATTGAATTATTTGTGATTACAGACAGTTATACTGAAGCGT